>JACCZP010000084.1 GCA_013695885.1 Thermoleophilaceae bacterium
GCCGTTGGCGTCGGAGTCGGCGGCCACGGGGCTGAAGCCGAGCCGGAACTCGCTGACGTTCAGCACGCCGTCGCCGTCGGCGTCGCCCTCGGCGTCGGAGACGCGCAGATCGAGGCGGTTCTCGTACTCCCAGCCGTCGGGCATCGAGTCGTCGTCGGTGTCGCGGTCACGCGGGTCGCTCCCCAGCCGCAGCTCCGTGAGGTCGCTAAGCCCGTCGTGGTCGGTGTCGAGGCGGGCCAGCCGCACGGTCTCGTCGGAATCGTCGGCGCCGTCACGTCCGCCGGGAGTGGGCGCACCCGAGCCGACCCCGCCGCCCGACGAGCCCGTGGCACCGGGCACCGGGCTCGTCGCGGCGGTGGCGGCCGGGAGGAAGCGCACCGGGCCTCCGCCGGGGAACAGCGAGGTGACGGTGGAGCCGTCGCCGGCGCCCGGCGAGCCGGAGCCGTCGACGCCCGGATCGTCGTCGATACCTGTGGGAGGCGGATTCACGAGGCGCTCGACGGCGTGAGGGACCGGCGGCGCCGGCCAGTCGTCGAATCCGAAGGGTCGGCTGGCCACGAGCAGTACCGCGGCGGCGAAGGCGACGATCCAGCCGCCTATGCCGAGGCTCGAGGAGAGTATGCGAGAGGTCTTCATGGTGGTGCGAGACTGGGTCCGTAACACGGGACGAGGGTCAGGCTACTTCTCTTTCCTCGCCGAGGGAAGTGGTGCGAGCAAAGTCGACAAGCGTTCGACTACGAACCCTCGCGCCGTCGCCGTCCGTCGGCGAGCCTTTCGGCCAGCGCCGCCTCCTCGCCGCGGTCCGTGAGATCCAGGAAGCGCTCTCCAGCGGCCGCGGCCGGCATCAGCTCCTGGTCGGAGAGAGCGCCCGGACGGTCGTGTGGGTTTTCGTAGCCCTCCCCGCGGCCGAGGGAGCGTGCGCCGGGGTAGGCGGCGCTGCGCAGCGGAGCCGGAATCTCCGGCGTGCCGTGCTCGCGCACCCACTCCCGTGCGGCGCCGAGCGCGCGGTAGGAGGCGTTCGACTTGGGGGCGAGCGCGAGGTACACCGTCGCCTGGGCCAGGTTGTGCGCGCACTCGGGCAGGCCCACGTGCTCGACGGCGTGCGCGGCCGCCACCGCCAGCGTGAGTGCTCGCGGGTCCGCGTTGCCCACGTCCTCGGAGGCGAAGATCACCATGCGCCGGGCGATGAAGCGCGCGTCCTCGCCACCCTCGAGCATGACCGCGAGGTACAGGAGCGAGGCGTCGGGGTCCGATCCGCGCGTGGCCTTGATCCACGCGGAGATCGCGTCGTAGTGGCGGTCGCCCGCGCGGTCGTAGAGCACCGCACTGCGTTGCATGGCGTCCTCGGCCACCGCGATCGTGACCCTGCCGTCCTCGGCGTTCTCCGCGGCCAGCTCGAGCGCCGCGAGCGCCGAGCGGGCGTCCCCGCCCGAGCGTGCGGCGAGGAAGCGCAGCGCGTCCTCGTCGACGGCCGGAGCGTCGGATAGGCCGCGTGGATCGGTGAGGGCGCGCTCGAGCAGCGCCAGCACGTGAGACTCGGCCAGCGCACGCAGCTCGTAGACCCGCGTGCGCGAGAGCAGCGCGGAGTTGACCTCGAAGTAGGGGTTCTCGGTCGTCGCGCCCACGAGCACCACGAGCCCCTCCTCCACCGCCGGGAGCAGCGCGTCCTGCTGGGCCTTGTTGAAGCGGTGGATCTCGTCGAGGAAGAAGACCGTCGGCCGGTCGCTCCCGCGGCGGCGGGCCTCCGCGCGCTCGAGCACCCCGCGCACCTCGGCGCGTCCCGCCTCCACCGCCGAGAGCTCCTCGATCGCGGCCTGCGAGGTCTCGGCGATCAGCCGGGCGATGGTGGTCTTACCGGTCCCGGGGGGTCCATAGAGGATCAGCGAGTGCGGGCGCCCCTCCTCCACTGCCCGGCGCAGCGCCGAGCCGTCGGCCAGCAGATGCTCCTGCCCAACGAGCTCGTCGAAGCTCGCCGGACGCATGCGGACGGCGAGTGGACGCTCGGAGGCGGGGACGGGCGTGCGCGACCGCGCCCCGCCGTCGGTCTCGAAGAGCTGGTCGGCCACCCTTCGATTCTCGCACCCCACGCGGCCGTATACTGCGCCGCCCCGTGCCCGAGCCAGCCGACCTCGAGCGTCGGACCACCGAGCTGCTCCAGCAGCTCATCCGCTTCGACACGGTCAACCCTCCGGGGAACGAGCAGGCCGCCCAGGAGCACCTGAAGGGACTGCTCGAGGGTGCCGGCTTCGAGTGCGAGCTGCTGTCCGCGGTCGAGGGACGGCCCAACCTCGTGGC
>JACCZP010000105.1 GCA_013695885.1 Thermoleophilaceae bacterium
CATCAGGTCGGCGTCGGCGGCCAGCCGGTGGGCCTCCTCGATCGCGGCCTCGGGCAGCATCTCCCCGAAGAGCACGACGTCGGGCTTCAGCGGCTCGGCGCAGGCGTCGCACTCCGGCGCGACGGGCCCCGGGCCGGCGATGCGCTCGAGCACGTCCTCGAGCCCGTAGCGGGCGCCGCAGCGCATGCACACGCTCCACTCGATCGACCCGTGCACCTCGATCACCCGTCCTGAGCCAGCCCGGCGATGGAGGCGGTCGACGTTCTGGGTGATCACCGCGCGCACGATCCTCCTGCGCTCGAGCTCGGCGATGACCTTGTGCGCGCGATTCGGCTGGACGCCTCCGAGCGTGGCGAAGCGCTCGCCGTAGAAGCGCCAGAAGCGGTCGGGGTCGCGGCGCCAGGCGTCTATGTGCGCGACCTCCATCGGGTCGACGTTCGCCCACAGCCCGGTGCCGGGGGTGCGGAAGTCGGGGATGCCGGAGGGCACCGACACTCCCGCGCCGGTGAGCACCACCGCGCGCTCGGCCGAGCGCAGCAGATGCGCGAGGTGCTCGACCTCGTGCGCGGAGGCGCGCGCCTTCGGGCTCACCGCCGCCGGCCCGTCCCTCGAGCCGACCCTACTTTCCCTGAAAGTGCGCCTGGCGCTTCTCGAGGAACGCGGACACGCCCTCCTTCGCGTCCTCGGAGCCGAACGCGCGGACGAAGCCCTCCTTCTCGGCCGCGATGCCCTCGTCGATGTCGCCCTGGGCCGAAGCGGTCTTGATCGCGCCGGCGGCGATCGGCGCCTTGTCCTTCAGCTTCCGAGCCCACGCGAGCGCGGTGTCGAAGAGCTCGTGGTCGGGCACCACGGCGTTCACCAGTCCGATGCGCTCGGCCTCCGCGGCGCCGATCGGCTCGCCGGTCAGGTTCAGCTCGAGCGCCTTGCCCTCCCCCACGAGCCGCGGCAGCCGCTGGGTGCCACCGAAGCCGGGGATGATGCCGAGGTTGATCTCGGGCTGACCGAAAGAGGCGCCACGGGCCGCCAGCCGGATGTCGCAGGCCATGGCCAGCTCGCACCCACCGCCGAAGGCCAGCGAGTTCACCGCCGCGATCGTGATCGTCGAGGACCGCTCCATCGAGCGACCCAGGTCGTGGGCGCCGTCCAAGAGCTCGCGGCCCTCCTCGGGCCCCATCTTCTGGAAGGCCTTGATGTCCGCGCCCGCGCAGAACGTGAACGGGTTCGAGGAGGCGAGCACCATCACGCGGGCCCTGCCGTCCACCTGCTCGTTCCAGATTCCCGAGAGGTCCTCGATGAGCTGCGGGGAGATCGGGTTCGCCGGCGGGCGGTTGAGCCACGCGATGGCCACCGAGTCCCGCCACTCGATCTGCACGGTCTCCTTCGAGCCCTCCTCGTCGGGACGGGGGTAGGGGAAGAAGCCCTGGCCCGACTTCTTGCCCAGGCGCCCCTGAGCCACCAGGCGCCGGAGCACGAGCGGCGGGGTGAAGGCATCGCCCCAGTCCGCCTCGGCCTGCTCCAGGCCCTGGAGGACCTCGTCGAGGCCCTGCTCGTCGGCGCGGGCGAACGGACCGGGGAGGATGCCGGCGCCGGCCATCATCCCGATGTCGATGTCCTTGATGCCGGCCACGCCCTCCTCGAGGACGAGGCAGCACTCCACCAGCGCCTTGAGCCCGAAGCGCTCGACCAGGCGGTCGGTGCCCGTGGTCGCGGTCTCAGTGGTCATAGAACCCCTTTCCGGTCTTCTGCCCGAGGTTTCCATCGTCGACGAGCTCCCTCATGTTCGGCGAGACGTAGAAGCGGTCGCCGTAGGAGCGCTGGAGGTGCTCGGCCACGTGCGTCACCGTGTCGAGCCCGAGCAGGTCCGAGAGGTAGAACGGGCCCATCGGCGCGGTGCCCGACTCCGAGACGGTCTTGTCGATCTCCCGTACATCGATCTCCTCGTCGTGCTGGACCCGCCAGACCTCCGACATCGCAGAGTTCAGGATGCGGTTGACCACGAAGCCCGGCACCTCGGTGCAGCGGATCGGCTGCTTGCGGATCTGCTGGGCGAGGTTCATCGCCGACTGGACGGTGTCCTCGGAGGTCTCGCGGCCCTCGATGA
>JACCZP010000164.1 GCA_013695885.1 Thermoleophilaceae bacterium
TCCCGCCGAAAGTACCGGCGATGATCGGACGGGCGAGCACCTACCCGTACACCTCCCCCACGATCTCCTCGATCGAGCGTGCCACCGACTCGAGGAAGGGACGGACCTCGGTCACCAGCCGCTGGTACTCCTCCCGGCCGGCATCGGTCATCGAGTAGTAGCGGCGGGAGCGGCGCTCGGGGTGCTCCCAGCGGCCCTCGATCAGCCCGCGCTCCTCGAGCTGGCGGAGCAGCGGGTACATGGTGTTGGGGTTGACCGAGACCACGCCGGCGGTCACGCCGGAGATCCGGTCGATCAGCTGGTTGCCGTACGAGGGCGTCTCGCCGATGTAGTGGAGGATGAGCAGCGGCAGCACCTCGCGGCGGCGCAGGCCGGCCGTGAACGGGTCCGAGGACCGGGTGCGGGGGGCCGGAGCCGCCACGGTGCGCGCGGCCGTCCGGGCCTCGACGATGTCGGTGGTGCGCGCCACCGCCTCGCGCGCGGCGCTGCGTGCTCGCTCGGGGTCCGCGGGCATCGCGCAATCCTGACACGCGCCGGCGGCGCCCCGGGCGAGCCCGGAGACCGCCGGCGCGAGCCGGGGGTCGGATCGAGCGGCTAGTGGCTGGCGCCCGCCGTGGCGAGGGAGGCCGGCGCGCGGCGCGGCATGTAGGTCTCGCGCGCGATCACCAGGCGCTGGATCTGCGAGGTGCCCTCGTAGAGCTGCATGATCTTGGCGTCGCGCATGAGCTTCTCCACCGGGTACTCCTTGATGAAGCCGTAGCCGCCGTATACCTGGACGGCGTCGGTGGTCACCTCCATCGCCGAGTCGGCGGCGAACCGCTTCGCGTGCGAGGAAGCAAGCGTGTTGCTCTTGCCCTGATCGAGCAGCGAGGCCGACTGCCAGGTCAGCAGGCGGCTGGCCTCGATCTTGGTGGCCATGTCGGCGATCATGAACTGGATCGCCTGGTGCATGGCGATCGGAACGCCGAACTGCACGCGCTCCTTCGAGTAGTCACGGGCGAACTCGAAGGCCGCGCGGGAGATCCCGGTGGCGGCCGCGGCCACGCCCGGGCGGGTGCGGTCGAGGGTCATCATCGCGAGCTTGAAGCCCTTGTTCTCCTCGCCGAGGAGGTGGTCGGCCGGGATCTCGACGTCGTTGAACGAGACCATCGCCGTATCGGAGGCGCGCTGACCGAGCTTGTCCTCCTTCTTGTCCACCACGACGCCCGCCTCGCGCGGCACGACGAACGCCGAGATCCCGCGGTGGCCGGCGTCCTTGTCGGTCTTCGCGTAGACCGTGTACCAGTCGGCGTGCGAGCCGTTGGTGATGAAGGTCTTGGTCCCGTTGATCTTCCAGCCGGAGCCGTTGCGCACGGCGGTGGTGCGCATCCCGGAGACGTCGGAGCCGGCGTCGGGCTCGGTCAGGCAGAACGAGGCCAGCTTCGGCTCCTCGGTCAGCATCCCCAGGTAGTGCTTCTTGACCTCCTCGGAGCCGCCGAGGGCCACCGGCGCCAGCGCGAGCCCGTTGCACATGAGCGAGGTCCCGATGCCCGAGCAGCCCCAGCCCATCTCCTCTTCGATCAGGCAGCCGCTCACGTAGTCGAGGGCCGGGCCGCCGTACTCCTCGGGGATGTGGGTGTTCATGAGCCCAACGTCCCAAGCCTTCTCGACGATCGCCTGGGGCCAGACGGAGTCTCGGTCGTACTCCCACGCGACGGGGCGGATCTCCTTCTCGGCGAAGTCGTGCGCGAGCTCACGCAGGTCCTTCTGCTCGTCGGTGAGGCTCAAGTCGACCACGTCTGTGCCACTCCTTGATCGCTGGCGGGGAGGGCGAGGCGACCCGGGGGGCGCGACGCCGGCAGATGTCGATTGACTCGTCAGTCAACCGAGTACGCGAAGCGTAGCGGACCCTGACGGGTCTGACGCGCGCGCCGACTGGGCACAACGAGGTTGTGGACTTCGGCACGGTGCTCATCGCTATCTGCCTGCTGGCCATCGTCGCCGGGGTGGCGAGCGTGTTCGTCGGCGGCCCGAGTCCCTACGAGTCGATCGGCCGCGGCGATCTGACCTTCGACGAGCCGTCCTCGCGGCATGCGTCGTCTGCGGCCGGCCCGGCCTCGAGCGCCGAGTCCGACGAGGAGATCCGCCAGATGATCCAAGCCAAGTCGGACCGCCGCGAGCGTCGCGGCGAGGAGCCGCTGGACCTCGACGCCGAGCTTGCCGCTCTGACCCGCCCGGCGCCCGCCCCGCAGGACCCCGCCCTGCGCGAGGAGGTGCGTCAGGTCGTGATGGCGCGCAACGAGCGCCGGGTGGCTCGCGGGGAGGAACCGCTCGACGTCGAGGCCGAGACCGATCGCCAGCTGCAGGATCTCGGGGGATGAGGGGCTGGCGTTGTTTAGGCCCGGGCCCTCGCGGGTTATAGGTAGCGCCATGGCCGACGGACGTCGCTACGAGCTGGAGGAGCTGGTCAACCGACCGGGCACCTACTTCAACCCTCAGACCGAGGTTCTGGTCATCGTCGACGACTCGCAGTCCCTCGACGCCGAGATCTTCAACATGGAGCAGTTCGAGGGCGCCGACTGGGTGCTGGTCACCGACGACGTGCCGGTGGACGAGCCGCGCCGCGACGAGCTGCTCGAG
>JACCZP010000165.1 GCA_013695885.1 Thermoleophilaceae bacterium
TGGCCGGCCTCGGAGACGAGCCAGTGGCGAGCGGCATCTTTCGCATCGCGCTCGGCGTGGGCGCGCTCGCGGCGGCCGTCGGTGCCCTGCGGATGCGCCCGTGGGGCTGGGCGCTGTTCATGACCTGGAACGTGATCGGCCTGACCCACCAGGTCCTGCGCTACCTGTTCTTCGAGGATCCCAACTACGTGGACATGGCCATCAACACCTTCGTCGTGCTCGCGCTGAGCCCGCTCGAGGTGCAGATCGCCTTCGGACTGAGGCACACGGAGAATGTCCAGCTCGCCCGATCGACACGGAATCCGGTCGACAGCGCCTGACCTCGAGCTCCTTCGGGCCTTCGAGCCGGTCGTGCGCTTCACGGCCGGCGAGCAGTTCTTCCCGATGGACATCGAGCGCTACGTGCGGGCGTGCAGCCTCTGGCACTACCACCCGGACGACTACGACGAGCAGGTGGTGGCCGAGGGCGAGCTGACGATGGAGAAGCTCGTCGAGCCGCGACCGGCGCGCTTCGGCTCGGTCCTCTACATGCGCTTCGTCCATCCACTCACCATCGAGGAGAGCGCGCGGGCCCTCGGCGACTACCAGCGCCTGAAGCGCGAGCAGACCCACAAGTTCCGGGCCGGCCTCGGCCGCCTCGCCCGCGGGGGCCTGGTCCCGCGGCTGATCGATGCGCTGTTCTCGGCCACCCTGCTCCTGCGCGGGCGGGTGCCGAAGGCCACGGCGGCCGCCGCCGTGATCGAGTACGCCGGCATGCAGGGGCGCGAGGAGCGCTACGTCTACCACGGCCGGGTGGTCAGGCAGAGCGGGTGGACCGTCTGCCAGTACTGGTTCTTCTACGCGGGGAACAACTGGCGCTCGGGCTTTCACGGCGTGAACGACCACGAGTCCGACTGGGAGCTCGTGAATGTCTACCTGTACGAGCAGGACGGACGGCTGGTGCCCGAGTGGGTGGCCTACGCGTCGCACGACTTCCACGGCGCCGACCTGCGGCGCCGCTGGGACGACCGCGCCGACCTCACTCTCGAGGGATGCCACCCCGTCGTCTACGCGGGGGCGGGGTCGCATGCGTCCTACTTCGCCGCCGGCGAGTATCAGGCGGAGGTCCCGCTGCCCATTCCCGGCCGCGTGCGGCAGGGCCTCGACGTGCTCGCGCGGTTCTGGCGCCGCACGCTGGGCCAGGTCGGTGAGGGCGAGGGCCCGGTGCGAGCTCCGTTCATCGACTTCGCGCGCGGTGACGGCCTCAGCGTCGGACCGGGCCAGGAGAGGGAGTGGACGCCGAACGTGATCTCCGAGGCCACGCCGTGGGTGTCCGGGTACCGCGGCCTGTGGGGCTTCTACGCCCAGGACCCGATCTCCGGGGAGAACGCTCCCGGAGGACCGATGTACAACCGCGACGGCACGCCGAGGGCGTCGTGGTTCGACCCCCTCGGGTTCGCCGAGCTCGACCGAGTGCCGCCGCCGCCGGTCGAATCCGGGCTGCTGGCGGCGGAGGCCGGAGCGCTGATGCGCCGGCAGCGGGAGCTCGACGACGAGGTGCCGAAACGGGCATCGGCCCTCCAGCAGATCGGCATCCGGCTCGAGAGCATGGAGGGGAACCCTCACCTGGCCGCCCAGCACCACAAGCTCGAGGTCGAGGTCGCCGCGCAGGCCACCGAGGTGAAGGCGCTGCGCCGCGAGCGGACCGAGAACGAGGCCGTACTCGAAGGGCTCCTGCACCGGCTGCGGCGGATGACCGCCGGCCGGCGCGACGATCCGCGCGCGCACATCCGCCAGGCCGCCCGGCCGGTGCCGGCGGCGGAGATGCGCTTCGGACGGGCAGCGGAGCTGTGGGCCGCGTTCAGCCTCAGCCTGATGCTCGTGGGCGTCGTGGTGCTCATCGAGCTGGCTCCCGCCGATGCGTGGGCCGGGGCGATCGTGCTCCTGATCGTGCTCGTGCTCGGCGAGTCGGTCCTCCGCGCCACCTTCGTGCGGAGCGTCAACCGCGTGGCGGTGATCCTGGCGCTCGTGGCCACCACGATCCTCCTCGTCCACTTCTGGCAGCACGTGCTGGTGGGCGTGCTGATCGCGCTGGCCGCGTTCCTGGTCCTACAGCGCGTCAGGGAGCTGCGCGCCTGAGGCGCCGTCGCTCCCCTGCGGCTCAGGCGGTCCTGCGCGCGACGATCGCGACGTAGAAGACCTCTCCACCGTCCATCAGCAGGCGGTGACGGAACCTCTGGCGTGAGTGCTCGCGGAGCCGACCGGCGGAGGTCTCGGCCTCGACGTAGTCGCCGAAGTCGCTGGCGCCCGGGTCGACGAGGTCCTCGGGCACCGTCACGCCCAGCCACGAGCCCTCCGGGAACCGCGACCACGCCGCGTCGAAGCTCGCGGCGGTTATGTGGCCGAGGCCGAGGGCCCCGACGGCCACGAGGGCGTTCAGGCCGTGCTCGTCGACCACCGCGGGCACGCGCGGGTGGTCGGCGAGGTCGCCGACCAGGTACTCGGCGTAGAGCCCGGGCCGATCGCGGTCCGCCGCCTCCTTGGCCACCGGTGCGTCGTCGATGCCGACGAACGTCGACACCCCGCGCTGGGCCAGCTCCTCTGCCACCACCCCGTTCCCCGCGCCGAGGTCGAAGACCCGGAGATCGTCGGCGCCCTCCCCCTCCTCGACGGCGGCAGCGACGATCGACGTGGCGACGACGCTCGGCGACGCACACTCGAGCCGGCGCTGGACGACCTCCTCGTAAAGGCCCGGGACCGAGTAGACGCGGTCGTACTCGTGCAGTCGCATCCGCTCGGTGCTCCCGTCGGCGTAGGTGACGGTCAGCGCCTCCTCGGACTGGATGCGCCCGGGGTCGTTCTCCAGCTCGACCGAGTAGTCCACGTCGTCGTCGGTCATCATCGGGGCGCCATGCGGGCGCCGGACCCTAGCCTCTTCACCGGTGCCCGCCTCCTCCGTCGCCGCCGCAGCCTCCGTGGAGGGGGCCTCCCGCCCCGACCCGGCGGTCGTTCTCTACGACCGCGACTGCGGATTCTGCCGCTGGTCCCTGGCCCTGCTGCTGCGGTGGGACGTCCGGCGGCGCCTTCGCCCCGTGGCCCTCCAGAACCCCGAGGCCGACGAGCTGCTCGCGGGCATGGACGCCGAGCGCCGGTTCGCGTCCGCCCACCTCGTGACCGCGGACGGACACGTGTACTCGGGGGGCCTCGCCGCTCGCCCCATCCTGGATCTGCTCCCGCACGGGACGCCGCTGGCGCGCGTCGCAGCGCTCGCGCCCGGCCCGCTCCGGGCCGGCTACGACTTCGTGGCCCGCAACCGGGCGACCCTCGGTCGCCCGCTGTCCAAAGCCGCCAAGGACCGGGCCACGGCGAGGATCGATCGCCACGGGGCGCAGACCACGGCGGGCGCCTAGCATCGCTCGGCAATGGACTTCCGCCGCGAGCGCATCGTTTGCGTCAGCGACCGTCACCGGATCGAGGCGAGCGTCGCGCTTCCCAGCGAGGGCCACGCCAGCCGGCTCTCGGACTGGCTCAACCAGCGCGACCGCGAGTTCATCCCCCTCGAGGACGCCGAGGTGACATCACTCGACGACCCCGACGACGTGGAGCACCATCCGTTCCTGCTGGCCGCGCGGTCGCATCTGCGCATCGTGTCGCCGCGCCAAGGGAACTAGGGCGTCCCGCCGGGGCG
>JACCZP010000205.1 GCA_013695885.1 Thermoleophilaceae bacterium
GGGATGAGCCCGAGCATGATCCCCGAGATCCCGCCCAGGGTGAACATCGTGATGAACCCGAGCGCGAACAGCATCGGGGTGGTGAGATGGATGGCGCCCCGCCACAGCGTGGCCAGCCACGAGAAGATCTTGATCCCGGTGGGCACGGCGATGAGCAGGGTGGTGATCATCATCGGCACCCGCAGCCAGTTGGCCATGCCCGAGACGAACATGTGGTGGGCCCACACGGTGAAGCCGAGGATCACGATGGCCACCAGGGAGAAGGCCATCATCCGGTAGCCGAAGATCGGCTTGCGCGCGTGGGTCGAGATGACCTCGGAGACGATCCCGAATCCGGGCAGCATCATGATGTAGACCGCGGGGTGCGAGTAGAACCAGAAGACGTGCTGGTACATCAGCACGTCACCGGAGTTCGTGTTGTCGAAGAAGTTCATCCCGAGCGCGCGGTCGAGCAGGATGAAGAACTGCGAGCCGGCGATGAATGGCGTGGCGATGACCACCAGCAGGGAGGTGGTGAAGTTCGCCCATACCAGCAACGGCATGCGAAAGAAGGTCATCCCGGGCGCGCGCATGGTGATGATCGTCACCAGGAAGTTGAGCGCGGTGGCGATGGACGACGCGCCCGCGAACTGCACGGCGATCGTGAAGAAGGTCTGCCCCAGGGGCATCTGGGCGGACAGCGGCGCGTAGGCGGTCCAGCCGGTGGCGAAGGCGCCGCCCGGCGCCGCGTAGGAGGCCACCATCATCGTGCCGGCGATCGGCAGCATCCAGTACGACAGCGCGTTCAGCCGGGGGAAGGCCATGTCCGGCGCCCCGATCATCAGCGGGATCACGTAGTTGGCGATCCCCGAGAACGCCGGGATGACGAACAGGAAGATCATCAGCGAGGCGTGCACCGAGAACAGCCCGTTGTAGGTGTTCGGGTCCACGAACTGCGTGCCCGGGGCGGCCAGCTCGGCGCGGATGAGCATGGCCGAGAGACCACCGATCACGAAGAACACGAAGGTCGTGACGATGTACTGGATCCCGATGACCTTGTGGTCGGTGTTGACCCTGAAGTAGTCGTGCCACGAGCGGGCGCCGTGGCCCGAGTGGTCCTCGGGCACCGTGGGCGCGCCGGAGGCCCAGCGGAACCAGTAGTCGAAGCAGCCCATGCCGATCAGGAACGCGAACGGCACCGTGATGAGGGAGAAGGTGACGAGCACCTCGCCCTCGAAGACGACCGGGTGGCCGAGCAGTGCCCGGGCGCCGGCGACCATCCCGACGGTCACCGCGAGGGTGAGGGGCATCGCGAGCGCGGCTCGGTACCAGCCGGGGCCCCTTAACTTCGCCGACATGGTCACTGAGGCTTGCCTCCGCTTTCCTTGCTGACCGCGGAAAGGTAGCTCACGAGCGCTTCCAGCTCGCGTGGCGAGAGCTGCTCACGGTAGTTCTGGGGCATGCCCTCGGGCGAGTACCCGGGGGCGACGACCTTCGTCGGATCGACGATCGACTCACGGATGTACTGCTCGACCGACACGCCCGGCGCGCGGGCGGCGGCGATCGCGTCGAGGCCGCCGAGCGGCGGGCCGGTGGCGGCGGCCTCTCCGGCGGCGGACAGGGAGTGGCAGCCCGCGCAGCCGGTGCCCTCGAAGAGCCGCTTGCCGTCCGCTGAGTCGGTGCCCGGCGCGCCCGCGCTCAACGCGGGGGACGGCGGCTCGCCCCGCCAGCTCGTGTAGCGGGTCGCGTCCACCACCCGCACGGTCTGGCGCATCGTGGAGTGCCCGATGCCGCACAGCTCGGCGCATACGACGGGGAAGGCGCCCAACCGGTTCGGGGTCAACCGCATCGCGGTGGTGATGCCCGGCACGATGTCCTGCTTGAGGCGGAAGGCGGGCACCCAGAACGAGTGGATCACGTCCTCGGTGTTCAGCTCGAACTGCACCGGGCGGTTCACCGGGAGCACGAGGTCGGTGGTCTGCTTGGCCGGCATCCCGGCCTCGGCCGGATACTCGTACTTCCAGGCGAACTGCTGCCCTATCACCTTCACGCGGAGCGGGTTCTGCCCCTCCTCCTCGAGCGCGAGCAACCCGATCCAGGCGTAGGCGGCGAGCGCGACGACGATGATCGTCGGGACGGCCACCCAGATGACCTCGAGCCGCGAGTTGCCGTGGATGGGCGCCCCGTCCGACTCGTCGTCGTCGCTCACCCGGAAGCGAAGGACGCTGTAGATGGCCACCGTCATCACGAGCACGAAGATCGGCACGGCGATGACCAGCGTGACGTCGTACAGGAAGTCGACCTCGGAGGCCTGCTCGGTGGCCTCGACCGGGAACCAGTCGATCGCCAGGCCGATGGCGATGCCTATCGCCGACGCCACGGCGCCGACCAGGAACATGCGAACGAGAGGGCTCTTGGGCATGACGAAGGGTGCGCGGAGCCCGACGGAGGCCCGCTGCGGCGCGCGAGTCTACCTGTCGCCGCAGGCGGTAATGCGCCCTATCAGACCGCCAGCGGCTGGCCCGCGCGGCGAAACGACGAAGGGGGAGTGCCCCGATGGCGGCGGAACGCCTTCGCGAACTGCGCGGGCTGGCGGTAGCCCACCGAGGAGGCGACTTCGCGCACGGGCATCGAGCTCTCGCTGAGCAGCTTGGCGGCCCGGCGCATCCTCACCTCGGCCAGGTACAGCCGGAAGCTCGTACCGCCCACCTCGGCGAAGGCGCGCTGGAGCTGCCGCCGGGAGGCGGCGATGCGCCGCGCGATGGCCTCGAGCTCGAGGTCGTCCGCGTACTCGTCCTCCACGATGGCGGTCGCCTCGTTGAACAGCTCACGCCGGCGGTCCATGGTCGCTTTGCGGGTGGTCATTTCTGGAAGTACGCACCAGCGCACCACTCGGATCGCCCATCGCCGCGTCCGATGCGTGTCGAGAGCGGGTAGCGCTCTGCCTCGCTAGTGGTCGAGCGGGAGCTCCGCCATCTCCGCGCGCGCCTCGCGGACCCAGCGGAGCAGGGCGATGAGGAAGACGACGCCGCCGATCACCAGCAGCACCGGACTGATGACCACGCCGATGATCGCGATGCTGGCCCCCAGGGCGAGGACGGCCGGGAGGTAGGAGGGACCCGGAAGGTGTACCCGCTCTCCGGCGGGCGGGACGATCTCGCGCTCGTCTTGTTGCTCGGACGCCACGAGGAGACGCCTAGTAGCCGGGTATGGCGGTCAGGAAGGAGAGTCCGAAGACGGTGAGGGAGATCGCGATGCAGACGAGGGCGACCCTCAGGTTGCGCTGGGCCAGTCGGCGGTCCACGGGACGCCGATCCTAGCTCGCGGCGAAGTCGATCGGGTCTACACCCGGACGTCGATGACCATCGCGACGAACAGGATCGCGAGGTAGGCCAGTGAGAAGAGGTAGACGCGCAGGGCGCAGCGGCGCTCCGCCCGGCGGCGGAGGATCACCGTGAGGCCCACGAAGGCCGCGCCGAGCGTGACCGCGACCGCGCCGTAGACCCAGCCGAACAGGCCTCCGGCCAGCGGCAGGAGGGACACCGCCACCAGCAGGCCGGCGTAGAGCACGATCTGGCGGCGGGTCTCCACCTCCCCGCGCACCACGGGGAGCATCGGCACGCCGGCCTTCGCGTACTCGTCCTTCATGAGCAGCGAGAGGGCCCAGAAGTGCGGGGGCGTCCAGTAGAAGACGATCGCGAACAGGTAGAGCGCGCCCCACTCGAGCGATCCGGTGGTGGCCGCCCACGCCACGAGCGGGGGGACGGCTCCGGCGGCCCCGCCGATGACGATGTTCTGCGGCGTGGTGCGCTTCAGCCAAAGCGTGTAGACGACCACGTAGCCGACCAGGCCCGAGAGGGCGAGCAGCGCGGCGAGCACGTTGACCGTCGTGGCGAGCAGCGCGAAGGAGGCCGCCCCGAGCCCCACCCCGTAGGCCAGCGCGGCCGCCGGGGCCACGCGGCCCGAGGGCACCGGGCGATCGGCGGTGCGGCTCATCAAGGCGTCGATGTCGCGGTCGAGGTAGTGGTTGATTGCCCCCGCACCTCCCGCGGAGAGCGCACCACCGAGGCAGGTGAGCAGGACGGTCGCGAGCGCCGGGTCGCCGGCCACGTACATGGTGGTGACCGTGGTGAGAAGCAGCAGTGTCTGCACCCGCGGCTTGGTGAGGTCGAGGTAGTCGGCCACCACCTGCCGGACGGCCATCACGGGGGGCGATGCGACCACGCGCCCGGTCTCCACCGCCATCAGTGCTCGCTCCTGCAGGTTCTGCACCGCACACGGCCCACGGCAGCGAGCACTACGCGGCCACCGCCTCGGGGCGCCGGCGCGCGCCGGCGGGCGCACCGGCCGGCGCGGGCACCGGAGACAGGGAGAGGCGAAGCCCGACCAGCGCGCACCACAGGACGGTGCCGAGCCCGAGGTGGAGCACGACGAGAAGGCCGTCGGTGGGCGCGATCCACACGTTCAGGGCGCCCACCAGCACCTGGGCCACGAGGACGCCGAGCGTCGCGGCGGCGAGCACGACGGCCGACCGGCTCGGTCGCCGCGCCAGTGCTACGGCCACGAGGGCGAGCGCGAGCAGCACGGTCAGGTACATCAGCGCGCGGTGGGTCAGGTGCACGTCCACGAGCGCCCCCGATCCGAACGGCAGGAACGAGCCGTTGCACGAGGGGAACTGCGTGCCGCAGGCGTAGTGAGCACCGGTGGTCTGCGCCTCGTCGAGGCGGCCGTTGTTCTCGGTGCCGGCCATGTACCCGCCGGCGACGATCGTGGCCAGCGCGGCCGCCGAGGCCGCGGTGGCGAGGCCCCGCAGCCCGGACCCGGCCGGCGACGCCGGCCCCTCGTCCGACGGGGCGGGCTCGCCGCTCGCGCGTGGGCGCGACGAGCGCCAAATGTAGATCAAGAGCCCGAGCAGGAGCATGGCGAGCAGTAGGTGGGCGGCCACGAGCTCCGCCTCGAGGTTCCACTCGACGGTGGCCGCTCCGAGCAGCCCCTGCGCCACCACGAGCAGGACGGCGCCCACGGAGGCCCGCACGATCACGCGGTGGGCGCGCAGCCGGCGCCAGGCCATCACGGCCAGGACGATCATCAGGAGGCCGACGGCCGAGGCCAGGGCACGGTGGGCGTACTCGATGACCGCGTTCAGGTCGAGCCCGGGCACCAGCGCGCCTCCGCACAGGGGCCAGCCCTCGAGCCCGCTTCCGGCCGGCCCGCACCCGAGTCCGGAGCCGGAGACGCGTACGACGCCGCCCAGCAGGACGAGCGCGAACGTCGAGACGACGCCCGCCAGGGCGAGGCGCCGGAACCCCGGCGAGGGATCGGCGCCCGGCGAGGGTTCGGCGAGCTCGCGCCCGCTCGCGCCCACGGTCATTCCCCGACCGTCCCGGTCACTAGCTGACCGGTTGGGCGACGGTGCCGGCGGGCTCGCCCGCCCGCGCGACCTCGCGGCGGATGTCCTTCATGGGCTCGGCGCTGCGCACGCGGGGCACGA
>JACCZP010000251.1 GCA_013695885.1 Thermoleophilaceae bacterium
TGATCGACTGGGAGACCGGCGCCTACGACGCCTACCAGAAGGAGGCCGACCGGGATGGCTTCACGCTCGACCGCGACACGATGATCCCGCTCTTCCTCAACACCCAGCGCGAGATCCAGCACGGCTCCTACGAGCTCTACGCCGAGGTGCTCCGCCGCACCGCGGTGCGCTCGGCCGCCGAGATGGGCTGGGAGCTCGAATCCTCGCGCTCGGGCTTCCTCCCGGCGAGCGTGCCCTACTGGCCGGCATTCCGCGAGACCAACGCGCAGCTCGAGCGCTTCGCCAAGAAGTACCAGATCGGGATCCTCTCCAACATCGATGACAAGCTGCTCGGGGCCACCCGCCGCCATTTCCGGGTGGACTTCGACCTCGTGGTCACCGCCCAGCAGGTGCGCTCCTACAAGCCCGATCCCGCCCACTTCAAGGAGTGCCAGCGCCGGCTGGAGGTGAAGAAGGGCTGGGTGCACGTCGCTAGCGGCTACGACACCGACGTCGAGCCCTGCCTCAAGCAGAAGGTGCCGGTGATCTGGGTGAACCGCCACGGCGAGGAGCTCGAGTCGGGCCAGAAGAAGCCGACCGAGGAGGTCAAGACCCTGCGCGAGGCCGCGAAGCTCCTGGGCGTGGCGTAGGCCGGGCTGAGCCGTGCGGGCGGTTGCGGTCCACCGCGACGTGGTCGTGGTCACGAGCCGGCTGTGGCAGACCACCGCCGTGGCCGTCAGGTCGGGCGAGGAGGCGTTCCTCGTCGACTCGCCCTACTTCCCCGACGAGCTCGAGCTCCTGCCCGAGCTGCTGCGCCAGGCCGGCTTCGAGCCGGTCGGTCTCCTGGCCACGCACGCCGACTTCGACCACCTGCTCGGGCGGCTCGCGTTCCCCGACCTCGCCCTCGGGGTGGCCGAGACCACTGCCGACCGCCTTCGGGCCCAGCCCGGCGCGGCCCAACGGGAGCTGCGCGCCCAGGATGCCTCGCTGTACGTGAACCGCCCCTCGCCGCTCTCGCTCGGGGCGTTTCAGGAGCTGCCGGCGCCCGGCCGGCTGGACCTGGGCGAGGAGGAGGTCGAGCTCCACCCCACGGAGGGGCACACCGCCGACGGGATGGCGCTCACGGTGCGCGGACCGGGCCTGCTCATGGTCGGCGACTACCTCTCCGGGGTGGAGATCCCGGTCCTCTCCCCGGGCGGGTCGCTCGAGGCCTACCGAGCTACGCTCGCCCGGCTGGCGCCGCTGATGGAGGCGGCGGAGGTGGTGGTGCCGGGCCACGGATCGCCCCTCGATCGCGAGGAGGCCCTGCATGTGCTCGACGAGGACGTGGACTACCTCGACGCGCTCGAACGCGGTGAGGAGCGGCCGGCGCTGCCGCCGGGAAGGGCGAGCACTCGCCAGCGTGAGATCCACCGGGCGAACCTCGCGGCGGTCTGAGCGGGCGGTGGCCGGGCGGTGCGCGGGCCGAACCTCGGGGCCGCTCACCGGCCCCCGGTTATGACCTGGGCGCGCCGGCGTGGTCCTGGTTCTCGAGCCCCTCCCGGAACCCCGTGCGCCAGCTCGCCCACCGCGGCGTCCAACCGAGCTCGGTCCGTGCCTTCGCGTTCGAGGCGCCCCGCAGGACGGTGGCCATCTCCACCGTGGCGCGGCCCGCCACGAGTCGGGCGAGGACCGCGGGCACACGCAGCGGACGCGGGGCGCCGAGCGCCTCCGCGTAGAGCGGAAGCCACTCGCGCATCGGCGCCGGGTCGTCGTCCACGACGTTGTACACGCCTGTTGCCCCGCCCTCGACCGCGGCCACCGTCGCGGCGGCGGCGTCGTCCACGTGCACGTGGGAGAACACGCCGTCCCCGCTGCCCACCACGGGAAGGCGGCGCCGCAGGACCTGCCGGGCGATGCTCCCGTCACGCGCGTAGTAGGTCGCCGGTCCGTAGAAGAACCCGTAACGCAGGACGACGCCCTCGAGCCCGCCGCCGGCCTCGGTCACCTGGCGCTCGAGGTCGAGGCAGGCCGCCAGCGCCTCTCCGAACGGCTGTGGCGCGTCGACCCAGGGCCGCGCGGTCTCGTCCTTCAGCGCGTCGCCCTCGGGCGCGTAGATGAAGGCGATGCTCTGGGCCACCACGCGCTTCGCGCCGCACGCCCGGGCCGCGGCCAGCAGGTTCCGTGTGCCCTCGCGGCGAAGCCGGCTGGTACGTGGATAGGCCTTCGCCAGGGCCCGAGGCTCGTAGTCGTCCGGGAGGGCGGTGAGCTGGTGGACCACGACGTCGGGGGCCGCGTCGGCCACTGCCCGCTCGACCGCGGCGGCGTCGAGCGCGTCGGCCACGACCGCCTCGGCCCCGGTCAGCCGCAGCGCCTCTGCCTTCTCCGCGGACCGCGTCAGGCCGATCACCTCGTGCCCGGCGGTCGACAGCAGCGGCACCAGGGGGCGCCCGATCGCCCCGGTCGCTCCGGC
>JACCZP010000273.1 GCA_013695885.1 Thermoleophilaceae bacterium
GCCGCCCGCCGCCCGACGGCCTCGGCCATCCGCCGCGCCACGGCGACCAGCTCGCCGTTCGAGCGCGCCATCTGACCGTCCGGCAGGTAGAAGTTGTCCTCGAGCCCCGCCCGGACGTTGCCGCCCAGCGACAGCGCTGCGGCCAGCAGCGTCCACTGCTCGCGGGAGACGCCGATGACGCCCCAGTTGTTGGGACCGTCGGGGCCGCCCGGCACCTCGTCGGCCATGTGCGCGAGGTTGCGCGCCGTGGGCCTCACACCCCCCAACACGCCCATCACGCACGAGATCTGGAGTGGCTCGGAGACGAGTCCCATCTCGATCAGCGGGTCGAGGTTGCCGAGGTGCCCGAGGTCGAAGCACTCGTGCTCGGGGCGTATCTCCAGCTCGCCCATCGCCCGCACGAAGGCCACGATGGTCTCGAACGAGTTCTCGAACACGGTGGAGAAGACGAACTCTCCCCGCCGCCGGGAGAACTTCGCGTAGTTCATCGAGCCCATGTTCAGCGCGGCCACGTCGGGGCGGAGCTCACGCAGGTAGGCGATCCGCTTGTCGAGCGGCACCCCGATCGCGCCCGTCGAGTAGTTGATGACCACCTCGCCGGCCTCGGCCCGGATCGCCTCGGTGATGGCCCGGAAGTCCTCGACCTCGTACGACGGCGTGCCGTCCGGCGTGCGGGCGTGGATGTGGATCATCGAGGCCCCCTCCTCCACCGCCCGGCGCGCCTCGCCGCCGTACTCCTCGGGGGTGTAGGGGATGGCCGGGCACTGATCTCGGTCGGCCATCGCGCCGGAGATCGAGCAGGTGATGACAGCGGGGTCGGCGAGGCTCATGGGGCGGCAGCGTACCCGCGACGCGTCGGCCTCAGTAGAGGCGATTCTCCCCGGTCCACGGCGCCATCACGGCCGCCAGCGGCTCCAGCACGTGCAGCGCCGTCGCCACCATTGCCCGAGCTTTCGGCTCGTCCTCCGGCGCGTGCGCGTCGGTCACCTCGAGGCCGATGACCTCGCACTCGCCGGCCACCGCCTCGAGCAGGTCGTAGAGCTTGTCGGGGGTCAGGCCGTCCGCGGCCGGCATCCACGCGGGGAAGAACTCGGGGTCGAGCACGTCGAGGTCCAGGTGCACGAACACCGGCGCCCGGTCGAGGGCGTTCTGGGTGAAGACGAGCGTCTCTAGGCTGGCGCCGATCACGGTCACCTCCGAGGCCTCGAGCGCTTCACGCTCGAGAGCGTCGAGGTCGCGCACTCCCGCGAGCACCACTCGGGCCGGGTCCACGGTCCCGGCCAGCCCGGCGTCCCACATCCCGCACGCACCCGCGAGCGACATCCCGCCGAGAAATCCGCTGGTCGTGGTGCGCGGCGTGTTGAAGTCGCCGTGGGCGTCCAGCCAGAGGAAGCGGGCGTCGGGGCGGTGGCGGGCCACCGTTGGCAGCGTGGTCAGGCCGATCGCGCAGTCGCTCGCCAGCAGCACCGGAGCGCGGGCGGCGGCGAGGGCGTCGTCCACCTGGCCCCCCGCCTCGAGCAGGCACCCGCGGGCCTCGGCCAGGTCGTCGGCCCACGGCGCCTCGCGCGGTTCGGCCGGCGTACCGATCTGCCGTGGGGCCGCACCCAGCCGCTCCCCCAACGGACCGGCCAGCGCGTCGACCCCGCGCACGGGGCCCGCGTCGCGATCGGATATCCGACAGCGCAGCGCGACAAGCGAGGTCGCGCTCACCGTCCCTTCCACTCGGGCGCACGCTTCTCGAAGAACGCGCTCACCCCCTCGCGGAGGTCCTCGGTGGACTGGGCGAGCGAGAGCTGGGCGCGCAGGTAGTCGAGGGCCTCGAGGAAGGCCATGTCCATCTGGCGGAACATCGCGTCCTTGCCGAGCCGCATGACCACCGGGGACCTCGAGGCGAGCTTCGTGGCCCAGTCCGCGACCACGGCGTCGAAGCGCTCGGCCGGCTCGACGCGGTTGACTATCCCCATCTCACGCGCCTCCTCGGCGGAGACCCGCTCGCCCAGCAGCAGCATCTCGTTGGTGCGCTTGCGCGGCACGTTGCGGTAGATGAGCGCCATGATCATGAACGGGAAGGCCCCCACGTCGATCTCGGGCGTTCCGAACGTGGCCTCCTCGCGGGCTATCACCAGGTCGCAGGCGAGGGCGAGGCCGAGTGCGCCGGCCAGCACGTGGCCGCTCGCGGCGCAGATCACCGGCTTCCCGAGCTCGCCGATGAGACGGAACACCCTCACGAAGCGCTCGGAGCCGAGATGCTTGTGCACGAGCGGCGTGTCCGCCCCGAAGCCGGAGAGGTCGGCCCCCGAGGAGAAGACCTTCTCGTGCGAGGAGGCGAGCACGACGCAGCGCACGGCGTCGTCCGCGCGCGCGGCCTCGAGTGCGCCGATCAGGTCCTCCAGCAGCGCCTCGGAGAGCGCGTTGCGGGTCTCGGGCCGGTCGAGGGTGATGCGCAGGACGCCGCTGTCGGCGACCTCGTAGCGCAGCATCTCGTAGGGCACCGCCGGGAGCCTACTTTCGCCCGCGGGCCCGAGACGGCGATACGCCGGTCGTCGGTGCGTCCGGTACGGTCTGGCCCATGATCTCCGCCCCTGTAGACACGGTCATCCGGCCCGACTTCTCGCGCCCGAGCAGGCACTTCATCTTCACCGAGGAGCACGAGGCGCTGCGGGAGTCGATCGCCTCGTTCGTCGCGAAGGAGCTCCGTCCGCACGCCGAGGAATGGGAGGAGACGACCTTCCCGGACTCGGTGTTCACACGCATGGGCGAGCTCGGCCTCCTCGGACTGTCCTACCCCGAGGAGTACGGAGGCCAGGGCGGCGACTACTACGCGAGCCTGGTGCTGGCGGAGGAGCTGGCCAAGGCCGACTGCGGCGGCCTCGGCATGGGGATCGCGGTGCACACCGACATGGCCACCCCGCCGATCCACCTGTTCGGCACCGAGGAGCAGAAGCAGCGCTACCTCGTCCCCTCGATCCGCGGCGAGAAGATCTCGTGCCTGGGGATCACCGAGCCCGACGCCGGCTCGGACGTATCCGGGCTCAAGACCCGCGCGGTCCGCGACGGCGAGGAGTGGGTGATAAACGGGTCGAAGACCTACATCACCAACGGCACGCGCGCCGACTTCATCGTCCTCGTGACGAAGACCGACCCCGAGGCCGGCTACGACGGCTTCACGCTGTTCATCGTCGACACCGACGCTCCGGGATTCACGGTGGAGGGCCGGCTCGAGAAGCTCGGCATGCACGCCTCGGACACCGCGCTGCTCGCCCTGAGCGAAGTGCGGGTGCCCGCCGACGCCCTGCTCGGGCAGGAGGGCAAGGGCTTCTACCACATCATGTGGGAGCTTCAGGGCGAGCGGCTGATCGGCGCCGCGGGTGCCGTGGCCGGCGCCCAGCGGTGCTTCGAGAGGACGCTCGAGTTCACCAAGGAGCGCGAGGCCTTCGGCCGGCCGATCGGAAAGTTCCAGGTCAACCGTCACAAGGTCGCGGAGATGGCCACAAAGATCGAGTCCGCCCGGCAGATGGTCTACACGACGGCATGGCGCTTCCAGAACGGCGAGTACCCCGTGCGCGAGATCTCGATGGCCAAGCTCCATGCGTCCCGCATCGCGGTCGAGGTGGCCGACCAGTGCATCCAGCTCCACGGCGGCGCCGGCTACATGAAGGAGTACGGCATCGAGCGCGCGTGGCGCGACCTGCGGCTGAACCGGATCGGCGCCGGAACCGACGAGGTGATGCTCGACGTGATCGGGCGCTCGTTCGGGTTGTAGGGGCCGGTGGGCGGTGGGCGCGCTCGATCACGTGGGAAACCGCAGCGGCGACCTGCTCGGCTTCGACCACGCCGGCCGCGGGCACACCACGCTCTGATCAGACCCGCAGGGCCTGGATGCGTGGCCGGAAGGTCCGATCGAGCCGAAGCATCGCCTCGATCACTGTTCGCCTCCGCATCGTGCCCCTCGATGACGACCTGCGCCGCACAGTCCCGTCGACGCTAGACCGATCGACATGCCGTACTCGCCGCCTTGCGCCTCGATCTCGTGCATCAGCACGACACGTCGTCCGGTTCGAGACGTTGGACCGCCCTACACCGCCATGAGCGCCACCCCGTAGCGCGAGAGCAGCGAGTCGCGCGTGACGAGCGTCAGGCCCTCGATCCGAGCCTGGGCAACCAGCATACGGTCGAAGGGATCGCAGTGGTGGAGTGGGAGCGCCCCCGCGGCCACTGCGTGCTCGACGGTTATCGCGAGCGGATCGATACCGGTCGCGTCGAGCGCCGAGGCGAGATCCTCGGGAGCGTCGAGCTTTCCGGCCGTCCGCTTGATCGAGATCTCCCACGCGCTCGCCGCACTCGCGAGCACGTCGTTCGAGTCGTCCTCGATCGCCCCACGCGCGTCCTGGCTCAGCGAGGCCGGGTCGCCCAGCGCCCAGAGAAGGACGTGTGTATCGAGGAGAAGCCTCACCCGACGGCCGGGTCCTCCACGGTCTCGCCCCGGAAGTACGCCGCGACGTCCTCGGGAAGCTCGTCGAAGTCCGAGGCGATCTCCACCCGTCCCGCCCAGATGCCGAGGGCTCGCGGCGAGCGATCGCGGCGGTAGGGCACCAGCCTCGCGACCGGCGTGCCCGCTCTTCCGATCACGACCTCCTCGCCCTGCGTCGCGCGCTCCACGAGCCGCGAGAGCTGAGTCTTCGCCTCGTGCATGTTGACGTGAAGCGTCATCGGCATTAGCTAGGGTAGCTAGGCATGTCCTCCCTGCGCTCCTTCGACAAGCTGACCGCCCCCCGGATGGAGCCCGTCGCCGATGGCGTATGGCTCATGCGCGGCGGCCTTCCGCTTCGCACGATGAACGTCTACTTCCTCGAGGAGCCCGGCGGCGGCGTCACCCTGTTCGACGCGGGCATCGAGGAGATGACCGGGTGGATCGCCGAGGCCGGCGAGCGCATGGGCGGGATCAAGCGGGTGGTGCTCGGGCACGGCCATCCCGACCACCGCGGAGGCGCGCCGGGGCTGGGTGTGCCCGTGCTGTGCCACCCCGCCGAGCGCTCGGACGCCGAGGGCGACGGCGGCCAGCATTACTTCGACTACTCGAGGCTCGAGTGGCGGGCCGCCCGGTTCGCCCTCCCCCGCTTCATGGCCCGCTGGGACGGCGGGCCCGTGCGCGTCGAGGGCACGGTGTCCGAGGGTGACGAGGTATGCGGGTTCCGGGTGATCGAGCTGCCCGGTCACGCCCCCGGCCTGATCGCGCTGTGGCGCGAGGAGGACCGCCTGGCGCTGACCAGCGACGCCTTCTACACCCTCGATCCCCAGACCACCCGCTACGGGGGGCCGAGGGTGGCCCACCCCGCGTTCACCCAAGACGAGGCGCGCGCGCGGGAGAGCATGCGCAAGCTGGCCGCGCTCGAGCCCGCGACCGCTTGGCCGGGGCACGCGAACCCGCTCACGAGCGACGTCCGCGGCCAGCTCGAGCGGGCCGCAGCGGCGTAACCGCCGCCGACGGGACGCTCAGGGGTGGCGCCGGCGCGCGCGCCGGCCACGCACCGCGTGTACCAGCTTGCGGAGCGCCAAGGCCTGCAGGAGTCTCTTGATCATCTCTCGGTCCTACCCGCATGCGGGTAGGACGATGCCGGCGGCTCGGGGCGCCACCCGGCGCGATCGTCATCATCCCCGCCCGCTCAGCCCTTAGAACCAAGGAGGCGACGCACGTGGGTGTACTCGACGGAAAGGCGGCCATCGTCACCGGATCGGCGCGCGGCATCGGCCGCGCGACGGCCGAGCTGCTCACCGAGCACGGGGCCCGGGTGCTCGTGAACGACCTCGACGGCGAGCTCGCCGAGCAGGCCGCGAGCGAGATAGGAGGGGGCGCCACGGCCTTCGCCGGCGACCTCACCAAGCCAGGCGTCTGCGAGGGCCTGGTGGAGACGGCGGCCGCGGAGCTGGGGAAGATCGACATCATCGTCAACAACGCCGGCTACACGTGGGACGGCGTCCTCCACCAGATGACCGACGAGCAGTTCCAGGCCATGATCGATATCCACACGGTGGTCCCCTTCCGCGTGCTGAGGGCCGCCGCGCCCTACCTCCGCGAGCCCGCCAAGCGCGAGCGCGACGAGGGACGCGAGGTGTTCCGCAAGGTCGTGAACGTCTCCTCGATCTCGGGCACGATGGGCAACGCGGGGCAGGCCAACTACGCCTCGGGCAAGGCCGCGGTGGTGGGGCTGACCCGCACGCTGGCCAAGGAGTGGGGCCAGTTCAAGGTGAACGTGAACGCCGTGGCCTTCGGCTTCGTGGAGACCCGGCTGACCGCGGCCAAGGAGGATGGAGCCACCTTCGAGAAGGGCGACGTCTCGATCGACCTCGGCATCCCCGAGCAGATGCGCTCGCTGGCCACGATGATGATCCCCCTCGGCCGGGCGGCCACGCCCGAGGAGGCCGCGGGCGGTGTGTTCATCCTCTGCACGCCGTGGTCGAACTTCGTGCACGGGCAGGTCCTGAACGTGACGGGTGGCTCGTTCGCCGGGATGACGAGCTGAGGGAGCTCGGGATGCTGGCCGGCTACGGGCACTTCCTGCGCACCGCGGCGTCCCTCCAGTGGGACGAGAGGGCGATCGATCTCGAGGCCGACGCCCGCGCGTTCGAAGGCCTCGACGTCGGGGCGCGCGACCGCGTGGGCGGCCTCGTGGAGGGCTTGCGGCTCGGCGAGCGCAGCGTGGCCGCCCACCTCGAGCCCTACGCGCGGGCGGCCGCGGACCCGGACGCCGCGGCGTGCTTCGAGATCCAGGCCGTCGACGAGACCCGCCACGCCCGGTTCTTCGAGCGTGCGGCCGTCGAGATCCTCGGAGACCGTAGTCCGCCGGTGCCGCCCGCGGTGGCCTCCCTGTTCGAGGAGCGCCTTCCGGCGGCCGCCGCCGACCTCGCGACCGACCCGGAGGGCCTCGACGCCGCGATCGGCCTCTACCACATGGTGCTCGAGGGCGTGGTCTTCACCGCGGGCCAGCTCGCGCTGCTCGAGCTCCTCGAAACGCTCGAAACGCTTCCAGGGCTGCGTTACGGCGTCGAGCTCGTGACGCGCGACGAGCACTGGCACATGGGCTTCGGCGCCCGCTGCCTCCAGGACCTCGCCCCCTCACCCGAGACGCTCGCGGCCATCGCCAGGGAGGGGGAGCGGGCGGCGGAGGCGTGGGGCGAGTGGGTGGGTCCCCAGCTGGCCGCGCGGGTGCGCGCCCTTCACCGCCGTCGGCTGCGGGCGGCCGGGCTCGGGGCGCAGGCCGTGGCCGCATGAGCGCTGGGTAGGCTGCCCGGCGTGGCGAGCGCTTCGGCCATGCCCTTCCTCGCGGGGGTGGAGCACCGCACGATCCGGGCCGGTGGCCTCGACTTCCACGTGGCCGAGGCAGGCGTCGGGGACCCGCTGGTGCTCCTTCACGGCTGGCCCCAGCACTGGTACATGTGGAGACGCGTGATCCCCGGCCTCGCCGAGCGCTACCGCGTGATCTGCCCCGACCTGCGGGGGCTCGGCTGGAGCGACGCGCCGCGCTTCGGGTACGACAAGGAGACCCTCGCCGACGACGTCGCCCTCCTGATCGACGCCCTCGGGCTCGAGCGGGTGCGCCTGGCCGGTCACGACTGGGGCGGCCTGGCGGGGTTCCTGCTCTGCCTGCGCCATCCGGGTCTCGTCGCGCGTTACCTGGCCCTGAACATCGTGCACCCGTGGCCATCGATGGGGCTCGCCACGCTCCCCGCGCTTCCCCGGCTGTGGTACCAGGCGGTGCTCGGCACGCCCGGGCTCGGTCCACGTCTGCTGCGCGACGCGCCGGGCTTCGTGCGATGGATGCTCTCGGTCTCCGCGGAGCGCGGCACCTGGTCCCGCGACGAGCTTGACGCGTTCGCCGAGCGCCTGCGCGAGCCCGCGCGCGCCGAGGCCAGCTCGGCGATCTACCGGACCTTCCTCACGCGGGAGCTGGTGCCCTTCCTGCGCGGGCGCTACCGCGACTCACGGCTCGACACCCCCACGCTCCTGCTCTTCGGCGACCGCGACCGGGTGCAGCCGGTGGCCCTGCTCGACGGCTACGAGGCCCACGCGCCGGCCATGCAGGTCGAGGTGGTCCCCGGGGTGGGGCACTTCATCGCCGAGGAGGCCCCCGATCTCGTGCTCGACCGCGCGCTGCGGTTCTTCGGCGACGGAGAGGCGGCCTAGACCGTGGCCGAACGAGCGCAGCCGAAGCCCGCCACCCTGCCGCTCCCCGGGGGGCGCCCGGGCGCCACCGTTCGCCTTCACCCGCTGGTGTCGGGTCGTGGCGCGGTCCCGCCCGCCTACCTGCACCGCGACGAGGGACGGCTCGCCCGCCTCAAGGCATTCGGGCTCGGAGCGCGGCGCGACGACTGGGTGCCGATCCCGTTCGTCTCCTTTCTCGTCGAGCATCCCGGGGCGGGCCCGCTGCTCGTGGACACCGGGCTTCACCCCTCGATCGGGCTCGACCCGGCACTGAACCTCGGGCGGCTGTACGGCTGGATCATGCGCGATGCGCTCGCGAGCCCCGAGGAGTCGGTCACCGCGCAGCTGCTGGACCGCGGGCTCGATCCCCGGGAGATCGCCACCGTGGTCATGACCCACCTGCACTTCGACCACACGAGCGCGATGACCGAGCTGCCCGAGGCCGCGTTCCTGGTGGACGAGCTCGAGTGGGAGGCGGCCACCGCCCCGTTCGCCCTGCTCCACGGTTACGTGAAGCGCCACTTCTCGCCCGAGCTCGACGTCCGGCTGCTCGACTTCGACGCGGCCGAGGTGGACTCGTTCACCACGTTCGGACGTTCGCTCGACATCTTCGGCGACGGCTCGGTGCGCCTGGTGGCCACGCCCGGGCACACCGACGGGCACGTCTCCGTGGTCCTCCGCCTTCGCGACCGCGAGGCGCTGCTGTGCGGTGACGCCGCGTACACGATGCGGACCCTCGAGCGCTCGGACATGCCGGGGCGCACCGCGGACGACCACCTCTTCCGCCGCTCGCTGCGGGAGATGCAGCGCCACCTCGAGCAGACCCCGGGCACGCTGATGGTGCCGGGCCACGACCTGGAGTGCTGGGAGGCGCTCGAGTCGGTCTACGAGTGATCGGCCGGACGCGAGCGCCAGAGGCGCACCGGCTTCTTCACGCCCTTCAGCTTGCGCGGAGCGAGCGGCGAGAAGTCGAAGCGCTCCTCCGCCCGCTCGCGTACCTCGGCGGTCACGAGAACCGCACCGGGGCGCGCCACCGCGGTCACCCGGCTCGCAAGGTTCACCGGCGCGCCGTACCAGTCGCCGTTGCGCGGCAGCGCGTGGCCGTGGGCGAGGCCCGCGGACAGCTCCGGGAAGTCGTCGGCCTCCTCCTTGACCGCGTCCACCAGGGCGTGGGCCGCCGCGAGCAGGGCCGGAACGTCGAAGCAGGCGAGCATCGCGGCGTCGCCGATCGTCTTCACCAGGCGTACGGGGGGCTCGGCGACCTTCGTGGCGAGCTCCCCCAGGCGTCCGGCCAGACGGCCGAGCTCGTCGGGCGCGATCCGCTCGCCGAGCCGAGTGAAGCCCTCGAGATCGGCGAAGGCGATCGCCACCTCGCGCGCGCCGGCGAGCCGCCCGGTCTCGCGCTCGGTGCGGCTGACGATGCCCTCGCGCACCTGCTCGCGCAGATGGACCCGCAGGAGGCCCTGCATCAGCGGTCCGGCCTGGGGCAGCAGCTCGGAGGCCGTCTGGGCGAAGCGATCCGCGATGACCCGCTCCGAGTCCCCGGGCTCGATCAGCACCTCGCCGGCGTGCCGGGCGACCGCCTGGGCGGCGTTGGCCATCCCGTTGCCGATCACGCGCATGATCTCGAGAAGGGCTTCGCGCGAGACGCCGACGTCGATGTAGTACTTGACCGCCTGCATCGACTCGAGGTCGCCCTCGGTGGCCCGGCGCTCGTCGGGGCCCGGACGCGGGAGCCCGAGGGCCATTACCGCGTCCGAGACGAACTCCTCGTCCAGGCCTGTCCTCTCCGCGAGCTCGGCGAGCGTGTAGCGCTCCTCGCCGGTCAGGGCCAGCTCGACCGGCAGGAGCACCAGGCGGTCCTGCTCCACCGCCCGGCGCAGCGCGTCCACCGAGAGGCCCTGGTCGAGCAGCTCCCGCAGTAGCTTCGTCCGGTCCTCGCGCGCCGCTTCGCCCTCCACCCCCTCGAGTAGGCCCTCGGCATCGAGGTCGACGTCCTCCTCGCTGTCGGTCATCGCCGGGTCGGAGGACGAGCCGCGCTCAAGCACTCGCCCGCCGGCGACTCTCCGCGGACGCGAGCGGGGGGACGACGCCGCGCGCACGCCGTCGGCGCGGTGAGGTCTCGGCCCGCCGGCGGCGCGCCGCGCCCTCGCCGCGGCCGCGCTCCTCGACCGCACGCAGCGCCTTGAGCAGCACGCGGTCGAACTTGATCTCCTTGACCACCACGCCGTTGTGGTCGCACGGGATGTCGAACGACGGCGCGTCCAGCGAGCGCGCGAGCTCGTACTGCTTGAGCGGGGGCACCGCGTTGTCCTCGGTGGTGACGATGACCGAGGCCGGCACGCTCACCCGCTCGATCCACTCACGCGAATCGAAGCGCCCGAGCTCGCGTCCGGCCTCGGCGATGTCGAGCGCGCTTCCTCGTGAGAGCTCCGAGGCGATCCAGGATGTGGTCGGGGAATCGGGAAAGCCCGCGGCGCGCAGGGTCCAGCGCCACGAGTCGCGCGGGAACAGCTCGATGTACATGCGAAAGATCCCCATGTAGTTCCACAGGATCTTCATGCGCAGGTCGCTCCACTCGCGCGAGGTGGCGCACAGGACCATCCCCGCGAGCTGGGCCGGATGGTCGCGGGCGATGAGCTGGGCGATCGCCCCGCCCATCGAGTAGCCCACCACGGTGGCCGGCCCACAGCCGAGCGCGCGCACCAGCGCCGCGGCGTCGGCCGCGCAGTCCTCGAGGCGGAAGGACCGCACCGTGCGCAGCCCGCGGCCGTGACCGCGGCAATCCATGGCGATCACCCGGTAGCCGGCCTTCGCCAGAGGGGCGTAGACGCGGAACCAGTTCAGGTCGCTCGGGAACATCCACCCGTGGAGCAGAAGCAGCGGCGGGCCGTCACCGCCGGTGTCGCGCAGGAAGATCTCGCCGTGGCGGCGGACGTGCAGAAGCCGTCCCTGCGGCAGTCCGGGAGGGGGCTCCGAGGAGAGCGGCGGGGTGCCGCGGCGCTCGGGGAGCCCCTTCCACGCGGGCGCGCGTCCGGTCAGCCCGAGGATCGCCCCCGGTCCCTTCAGGAGGATCGAGTCGGGGACCCGCGGCCGGGGCAGCCTCACGGTGTGCTTTCCAGGGCCGTCTCGGGACCGGCGAACAGACTGAGATGGAGATGCACGACCGCCGACTCGAGCTCCGGCAGCTCGGCCGCTCGTCCGGCGCGGACCCACTCCGAGACGAGCTCGTCGGTGCCACCCACCAGCGCGGTCAGCAGGGCCTCGGCGGGCGGCGGGCCGGCGTGCTCGTCCGCCGCCACCACCTGCACGCCGAAGTCTTCGTGCAGCCGGGCGACGCGCGCCCGGAACAGACCGTGCACGCGGGCACGGCGCTCGAGCGCGCGAGGGCCGGCGGCGGCGATCTCGAGGAGGAAGGTGCGCGCGAATGCGGGCTCGGAGGAGAGCGTCCCGAGGTAGGCGCGGACACCGGCTCGCACGCGTGCAGCGAAGGAGGGTGCGCTCGCCTCGGCCTCCCGGATGCGGGCGACGAGCAGATCCACCCCGGCGTCGTAGGCGGCGAGGAAGCAGTCCTCCTTGCCGGAGAAGTGCTCGTAGAAGGTCTTGCGCGAGACCCGCGCGCGACCCACCACGTCACCCACCGTCACCGCGGCGTAGCCCTTCGCCGACACGACCTCCGCCATCGCGTCGAGCAGGCGTCCGCGCTGTGAGGAGAGGACCGCCTCGCGCGGCAACCGGTGAGGGCCGCGCGGCAGCGCCCGGCCGGTGGACTCTGGGGCGGCCGTGGCGCTCAAGGGTGATAAACGGTAACGTACTTCGCCCTCCCGGGGCCGGGTTCGCCGCGCTCCCCGTCGACCAAGCTCCCGACGCCCCGCCCCTCGGGACATCCCCAGCAGCACCCCGCCGAGATGAAACCGCCGAGCACCCGCCATCGAGCCTCGAGCTCGCGTAACGGCGGGGCCGCCGGGGGCGGGGCGGACGGCGTCCGCGAGAGCGACGACCGCGGCACGGCCGCGCGCCTCGCCGCAGGAGTCGCCCGGCAGGTGGTTCGGCGCATCCCCGCCGCCGACCTCGACGAACGCGACCCCGACTACATCCGCGAGCGTCTTCCCGGGCTCTGGCTGCTGGCCTCGCTGTACTTCCGGGCCCGCGTCCGGGGCCTCGAGCGGGTGCCCTCCGAGGGCCCGGTGTTGCTCGTGGGCAACCACTCGGGCGGCGTGGTCATCCCCGACACGCACGTGCTCACCCTCGCCTTCACCACCTACTTCGGGGTCGAGCGACGCTTCCACCAGCTCGCGCACAACCTCGTTCTCTCGACGCCCGGGCTCGGGTGGCTGCGGAAGTTCGGCACCGTGGCCGCCTCGCACGAGAACGCCGACGCCGCGCTCGGGTCCGGAGCCACCCTGCTCGTCTACCCGGGGGGCGACCACGAGACCTTCCGGCCCTCGTGGCAGTCGGGCCGCATCGACTTCGGGGGCCGCCGCGGCTACGTGGACCTGGCGCTCCGCCACGACGTGCCGATCGTCCCCGTGGTGTCCATCGGCGGACAGGAGACCGCCTTCTTCCTCACCCGCGGCGAGGGGCTCGCCCGTCGGCTCGGCCTCGACCGCCTGCTGCGGGTGAAGATCCTGCCGATCTACCTCGGCCTGCCGTTCGGCCTGCACGTGGGCACCCTTCCCTACCTCCCGCTGCCCGCGCAGATCACCGTCGAGTTCCTGGCGCCCATCCACCCGCGCGAGGAATGGGGCGAGAACCCCGATCCGGCGAAGGTCGACGAGGCGGTCACCCGCCGCATGCAGCGGGCGCTCGACCGGCTCTCCGCCGAGCGCCGCCTGCCCCTCATCGGCTGAGATGCTCGACCTCTCCTCCCGACCGAACTGAGTCTCGCCGTGCGGGTCGAGGAGAGCATCGACGTGAAGGCCTCCCAGCAGGAAGTGTGGGAGGAGGTGCACGATCCTTCCCGCTACGGCGGGCTGCTCGACGGTGTCGGCACCTGGGAGTCACAGGGAGAGAGCGACCCCGGGCTCGGCGCCCGTTACCGCATGCGGCTCATGATCGGCCCGACCAAGGTCGGCGGCCTGGTGGAGGTGGTCGAGTACGAGGAGCCGAGCGAGCTGGCGTGGACCAGCATCCTCGGGGTGGACCAGCGGGGGCGCTGGCGCCTGCGGCCCGCCGGCGACGCCGCCACCCGGGTCACCCTGCGCCTCTACTACCAGGCCCCCGGCCGGCTGTTCGGCGCGGCGGCCGACCGCCTGGCCGCCCCGAGCGTGCGCTCGGGGCTGCGCTCGGCCCTGCGCTCGCTCAAGGCGCAGGTGGAGGGGACGGGCTCGGCGGGGCGGCGCCTGGGCGTCCGTGCCCGGGTGACCGGCGCCGCCGGCGCCGCGGTGGACGGCGCCCGGGTGGTCG
>JACCZP010000295.1 GCA_013695885.1 Thermoleophilaceae bacterium
CGACAGGAAGCGCTGCACCTTCCGCGCCCGCTGGACGGTCTGGCGATCCTCGTCGGCGAGCTCGTCGATGCCGAGGATGGCGATGATGTCCTGGAGCTCCTTGTAGCGCTGGAGGATCTCCTTGACCCGCGTGGCCACGGCGTAGTGCTCGTCGCCGACCACGTCCGGCTTCAGGATCGTCGAGGTCGAGTTGAGCGGATCCACCGCCGGGTAGATGCCCTGCTCGGAGATCTCGCGCGAGAGCGTCGTGGTGGCGTTCAGGTGGGCGAACACCGACGCCGGGGCGGGGTCGGTCAGGTCGTCGGCCGGCACGAAGATGGCCTGGATCGAGGTGACCGAGCCGTTGCGGGTCGAGGTGATCCGCTCCTGGAGCTGGCCCATCTCGGTCTCGAGAGTGGGCTGGTAGCCCACCTCGGAGGGCATCCGCCCGAGCAGCGCGGAGACCTCCTGGCCGGCCTGTACGAACCGGAAGATGTTGTCGATGAACAGGAGCACGTCCTGGCCGCCCTCGTCGCGGAAGTACTCGGCCATGGTCAGGCCCGCCAGCGCCACCCGGAGGCGCGCTCCGGGGGGCTCGTTCATCTGACCGAACATGAGCACGGTCTTGTCGATGACGCCGGACTCCTTCATCTCGAGCCAGAGGTCGTTGCCCTCGCGGGAGCGCTCGCCCACGCCGCAGAAGGCCGAGAGGCCCCCGTGCTCCTCGGCGAGGTTGCGGATCAGCTCCTGGATCAGCACGGTCTTGCCCACGCCGGCGCCGCCGAAAAGGCCGACCTTGCCGCCCTTGGAGTAGGGGGCCAGGAGGTCGACGACCTTGATCCCGGTCTCGTACATCTCGCGCGAGGGGACGAGGTCCTCGACCTTCGGCGCCGCGCGGTGGATGGGCCAGCGCTGCTCGACTTCGATCTCATCGCCGCCATCGATCGTGGCGCCGAGGAGGTCGAACATGCGGCCGAGCACGACGTCGCCCACGGGCACGGTGATCGGGCCGCCGGTGTCGCGGATGGCCATGCCGCGCGAGATGCCGTCGGTCGACCCCATGGCCACGCACTTGACCCGGTCGTCGCCGACGTGCTGCTGCACCTCGAAGATCAGGCGCTCGGTGGCGCCTCCGTCGTCCGAGCCGTTCGCCGACGCGCCGTTCGAGCCGCCGTCCTCGCTCTCCTCGTCGTCCGAGGAGTCCTCGGAGCCGTCGTCGTCGTCGTAGTTCGAGCCGGAGAGCAGGGAACGATCGATCTCGACCTCGAGCGCCGAGTTGATGTCGGGCAGGATCTCGGAGAAGGACGCCTCGATCACCACGCCGGTGATCTCCTCGATCCGGCCGAAGTTCTTTCCCTCGGAGCGATCGCTGCCGCTCTCCTCGGAGGTCTCCTCCTGGGTCTCTTCCTTCTCGTCGGTGCTGGCTTCCACGGCGTCTCCCTTGGTTTTCCGAAGTCTGGTTCTAGCGGAGCGCCTCGGCGCCCGCGACGATCTCGAGGAGCTCCTGGGTGATGTCCGCCTGGCGCTGCCGGTTGGCCTCGAGCTGGAGGTCGTCGAGCAGCTCCGAGGCGTTGTCGGAGGCGCTGCGCATGGCGGTCATCCGCGCTCCGTGCTCGGAGGCGGTGGACTCGAGCAGCGCCCGGTAGATCGAGATCTCGACGAAGTCGGGGGCCAGCCGCTTGAGGATCTCCTCGGGGTCCGGCTCGTAGATCCACAGCGAGCGACCCTGATCGTGGCCCTCGGCGTCCTCGGTGGCGTCCTCATCGCCCCCGTCCTCGTCGTCGGCGTCGTCGTCACCGCCGTCGAGGAGCTGGGCCTGCTGGAGCGGGAGGAGCGTCTCGTGGCGTACCTCCTGGTTCAGCGCCGACACGAACCCGTTGTAGAAGATCTCCAGCCGGTCGATGTTGCCGTCGGTGTAGGCGGCGATCAGCGTCTGGGCGATGTCGCGCGCGTCGGAGTACTGCGGCCGGTCGGTGAAACCGGAGAACGAAGCCGCCACCTCGAGGCCGCGGAAGCCCAGGGTGGACGCGCCGCGCTTGCCCGAGGCGTACCACACCACGCTGGGGCCGTCGGACTCCACCTCGCGTCCGCGCCGGGTCCCGGCCCGGACGATCTGCGAGTTGAACGGTCCGGCCAGCCCGCGGTCGCCGGTCACGAGCAGGATGCCGACCCGGTCGATCGAGTCGTGCTCCTCGAGGATCGGGAGGTTCGGTATGGACTCGGCCGCGCCCACCGCTCGTCGGGTCATCTTCCGGATGGCCTCGGCGTACGGGCGCAGGGCCTCGATGCGCTTCTGGGCCTTGCGCAGGCGCGCCGCCGCCACCATCTCCATGGCACGGGTGATCTGGTGCACGTTGCGCACCGAGGAGATCCGATCCTTGACGTCCTTCTGAGACGGCATCAGTAGCTCCCGGGCTAGCCCGGGGTGACCTTGTCCTTGATCTTCTTGAGCTTCCCGCGGTCGTCGCCGTCGGAGTCCGAGTCCTCCTCGTCGTCCTCGTCCGAGTCCTCGTCCTTGGAGCCCTTGGAGGAGCCATTGCGGCTCTTCGACGAGTCCTCATCGGAGGAGTCCTCGTCCGACGAGCTCTCGTCGGAGTCCGACTCGTCCTCGTCCGAGTCCTCGCCGGAGCCCCTCACCCGGTCGGACTCGCCCTCCTCGATCTCGTTGCCGTCCTCGTCGAAGTCGGGGCCGAAGTCGTCCACCGCCTCGCCGATGGCGTCGCCGAGCTTCTCCTCGACCTCGTCGCCCCACTCGCCGGAGCCGATCTGGTCCATGAGGTCGCTCTGCTCGGAGTGCAGCCGCTGGAGCATCGACTGGTGGAACTCCTCGACGCGGTCGGTCTTCACCCGGTCGAGGTACCCGCCGGTGCCGGAGTAGAGGACCGCCACCTGGTCCTCGGTGGACATCGGCTCGAGCTCGTCCTGGTTCAGGCTCGCGATGAGACGCTCGCCGCGGGCCAGGGTCGCCTGCGTGTCGGGGTCGAGCTCGGACCCGAACTGGGCGAAGGACTCGAGCTCGCGGAACTGGGAGAGCTCGAGGCGCAGGCTGCCGGCCACCTTCTTCATGGGCTTCGGCTGGGCCGCGCCGCCCACGCGGGAGACCGAGTTGCCGACGTTGATGGCCGGTCGGGTGCCCGAGAGGAACAGATCCTGCTCGAGGAAGATCTGGCCGTCGGTGATCGAGATGACGTTGGTCGGGATGTAGGCCGCGATGTCGCCGGCCTGGGTCTCGATGACCGGCAGCGCGGTAAGCGAGCCGCCGCCCTCCTCGTCGGAGAGCTTCGCCGCCCGCTCGAGGAGACGCGAGTGGAGGTAGAAGACGTCGCCCGGGTAGGCCTCGCGACCAGGCGGGCGGCGCAACAGCAGGGACATCTGCCGGTAGGCGTCGGCGTGCTTGGTCAGGTTGTCGTAGACGCAGAGCGCCGCACGGCCGTTGTTCATGAAGTGCTCGGCCATCGCCGTTCCGGCGTAGGGCGCCATGAACTTGATCGGCGCGGCCTCGTTGGCCGCCGCCACGACGATGATCGTGTTGTCGAGGGCATCGTGCTCCTCCAGCACCTCGGCCACGCTCACGACCTCCGACATCCGCTGGCCGATGGCCACGTAGACGCAGATCATGTCCTTGTCGCGGTTGTTGATGATCGTGTCGACGCAGAGGGCCGTCTTGCCCGTCTGGCGGTCCCCGATGATCAGCTCGCGCTGGCCGCGGCCGATCGGGACCATCGAGTCGATCGCCTTCAGCCCGGTGAGCATGGGCTCCTCCACCGGCTGGCGCTTGACCACGCCGGGGGCGACGACCTCGGCAGGGCGGGTGCCCTCGAACTCGATCTCCCCCTTGCCGTCGAGCGGGGTGCCGAGCGGATCCACCATGCGCCCGAGCAGTCCTTCTCCCACCGGCACCTCGAGCAGGCGGCCGGTGCGCTTGACCGTGTCGCCCTCCTCCACCCGGTCCCAGGGACCGAAGAGCACGGCGCCCACGTTGTCGGACTCGAGGTTGAGCGCGAGGCCCGTGACCTCGTGAGGGAACTCGAGCAGCTCGAGCGACATGCAGTTCTCGATCCCGTGCACGCGTGAGATGCCGTCGGCGATCGAGAGCACGGTGCCGACCTCGGACAGGTCGGCCCCGCCGTCGTCGTCGAGCCCCTCGATGCGGCTCTTGAGGATCTTGGTGATCTCGTCGGGCTTGATCTTCATGGCGTGTCTGGTTCTCCTTGAATGCGTAACCGCCCGGCGCACGGGCGCGGTCAGTTCTATGCCGCTCGGGCGACCTCTCGGCGGAGGCGCTCGAGCCGCGAGCGGACGCTGCGGTCGAGGATCATGTTGCCCACCTGTATGACGAGGCCGCCGAGCACGTCGGGGTCCACCCGGCTCGAGAGCTCGACCGTGCGACCGGTCTCCTCCTCGATGCGATCGCCGATGCTCTTCGTGGTGTCGTCGTCGAGCTCCACCGCGCTCGTGACCGTCACGGTGAGCAGGTTCTGCTCCTCGGCCCACATCCCGTCGAACACCCGCCGGATGCGGAAGAGCGCAGGCAGACGGTGGCGCTCGGCCAGCAGCTCGAGGAAGCGGACCAAGTTCTCGTCGGCGTCCTCGAGGACCTTCTCGATGCCATCCTTCTTCTCCTGCGCGGAGAAGTAGGGCGAGAAGAAGAAGACCTGGAGATCGTGCGACTCCGACAGCTCGTCGGCGAACTGACCGAGCTGCTCGTGCACCTCGTCGAGCGCGTCCTGCTCCTGCGCCACCTCGAACAGCGAGCGGGCGTAGACATCGGCTATCTCCTGCATCTAACGGCTCATTCCCGGCGTGATGCGGCCGGCCCTCAGGATGAGGAGCCGCTCCCGTTGCGGTCGCCGCCGTCCGAGCCGCGCTCGGCCGCCGACAGCCTCGAGAAGTCGGCCTCCTGGAGCGCCTCCTCGACCAGCTCGCGGTGGTCCTCGTCGTCGAGCGACCGGCGGGTGACCTTCTCGGCCGCGACCATCGTGAGCTCGGCCATCTCGCGACGGATCTCGTCGAGCGCGCGACGGGTCTCCTGCTCGATGTCGCGCTTGGCCTTCTCCATCTGGTCCTCGTAGTCCT
>JACCZP010000287.1 GCA_013695885.1 Thermoleophilaceae bacterium
TGCCCCGACCCGTGCTCGTAGCACGGTCGCGGCGCACCGGGCGGACCTGGGAGATGGTCTTCGCCGGTCGCTTCAGCGCCTCGCCGACGATCGACACGACCACCGGCGTGAACGCGGCGCTGAACACCGTCCCCGACTCCCAGACGAAGGAGGTGAGGAGGGCCGCGGCCGCCGAGGAGAGACTCGCGATCACCAGTGTCTGGAAGCTGAGATGTCCGTCCTTGCCAGTCACCTCACGCGAGGCTAGCGACGGCCACCGGCCGCGCCCAGGCCACCGTGACGGGCCCCACAGGACGCGGTCGTCGTGGGTTCTCGGCGCCGCTACTCGTAGACCACGACGTCCGGACGCGGCCGCAGACGCAGCACGTCGCGGGGTGCCATGAGGTTGGTGTCCTCCCGGTAGAAGAGCTTGTAGCCCATCCGGGTGCGACGGGGTCCGCGCGTGAACTCGCGGTACTTCTGCTTCTTGATCTCGGGATTGCCGAAGCCGTCGACGTTGCGGACGAGCACCACTCCGGGGCGCGGCTTCAGGTCGTCACGGTCCTCGATCATGTCCTCGGTGAACTGGTGGATGAGGAGCATCTTCTGGGGGAGGTTCCTGCGCCGGACGATTCCGTCGAGGTAGGCGGACACGCGGTTGACGGTCCGCGCGTCGGTGGAGCCGATCTGCTGACCGGGGACCTGTCCCTCCTCCATGCTCCACTCGGGGTCGAGCGCGAGGCTCACGTCGGGCTGCTCGAGCCAGCGGCGGTAGTGGCGGGCCTCGGTCATGAAGTCCTCGCGGCCGGGTTGGATGTCGAGGATGAGCAGCGCCTTGGCCTTGCGGGCGGCGCGCAGGTGCCGGTCGATGACCGCGGCCTTCTGGCGGTAGCGGTACTTGCCGTCGTCGCCGGCCCCGGCCGATGCGATCGTGGCCAGCAGCTCGAAGGCGGGCATGATCGGTCGCTCGCCGCGGCGGTAGGCCCGTGCCTGGCGCAAGAGCTTCCGGCCGACGTCGTCGAGCTCGCCGATGCCGAGCACTCCGAGCTCGTCGGCCTGGGGGGCCCCGTAGAACGCGACGACGCGGTAGCGCGGCAGCAGCTCGCGGCCGCCGCGCGGCAGCTCGGGCGGTCGGGGGGCGGCGGCCCGATCGGCCCCCGCTCCGGCCTCGGGCGGCCCCGACCCGGGGGCCGGCACGAACGCGGCAGCCACCAGCACGCCGAGCACCAGCACCGCCACCCCGAGCAGCGCGGCCACGATCCGCCGCTGGCGCCGGACGCGGCGGCGGGAGAGCTCGCGGCGCTCATGACGACCCTGGTCGACCCGGGATCCGGGCCCGAAGTCGTTCGGCATGGCGGCCACGGTACTCGCCGACCGGCCGGGGACCGTCACCCTCGAGAGCGGGAGTCAGTCCTCTTGAGGCTTCCGTGGCGACCGCCCGCGGTAGGGTGCCGACCCCCGAAAGCGGAGCATCCCGATGGACTCATTCAGAGCACTTGTGGCGGAGCAGCAGGACGGCGACGTGGTCCGCGAGGTGCGCTCCCTCGACCCCGAGGAGCTGCCCGAGGGCGAGGTCACCATCCGCGTGGCCTTCTCGGACGTGAACTACAAGGACGCCCTGGCCACGACGGCAAAGGGCGGCGTGGCCCAGATATCACCGCTCGTGCCCGGCATCGACCTCTCCGGGGAGGTGGTCGAGAGCTCGGCAGACGGGATCTCCGCGGGCGACGAGGTGATCGTGCACGGGTACGAGCTCGGCGTGGCGCGCCACGGCGGATTCGCGGAGTACGCGCGCGTGCCCGCGGACTGGGTCGTGCCGATGCCCGCCGGCCTCGACCTGCGGCGGGCGATGGCGCTGGGCACGGCCGGCTACACGGCGGCCCTCTCGGTGCACCAGCTCGAGGAGCGCGGTCTCTCGCCGGACGACGGGCCGGTGCTCGTCACCGGAGCCACGGGCGGCGTGGGCTCGGTGGCGGTCGGCATCCTCGCCGAGCGCGGCTACGAGGTCTCGGTCAGCACCGGCAAGGACTCAGAGCACGAGTATCTGCGCGAGCTCGGGGCGGCGGAGATCCTCGACCGCGAGGAGGTCTCGGCGGCGAGCGAGCGTCCGCTCGAGTCCGAGCGCTGGGCGGCCGCCGTGGATCCCGTCGGGGGCTCGACGCTGGCCTACGCGCTGCGAACCATGCGGTCCGGCGGAGCGGCGGCGGTGAGCGGGATGACCGGCGGCGTGGCCCTCGAGACCACGGTCCTGCCCTTCATCCTCCGCGGCGTCGCACTACTCGGCATCGACTCGCCCCAGACCCCGATCGAGCTGCGCCGCCGGGTGTGGGAGCGACTGGGCAGCGACCTCGCACCCCGGGGCCTCGACTCGATGGTGACCGAGGTGGGACTCGAGGAGGTCGAGGGCGTGCTCGACTCGATCCTCGAGGGCGGGGTGCGCGGGCGGACGGTGGTGCGGATCGGGGACTGACGGGGCTGGTACCAGCCCTCCGCTGCGCCGCTCGCCAGGAACGCCTCCCACTGCTCCGCGAGCCTCCTACGCTCGCCCGGAGGCGTGAAGTCGTCCATCGTGCGCCACGGGATCTCCTCCCGGGCGATCCT
>JACCZP010000297.1 GCA_013695885.1 Thermoleophilaceae bacterium
GTGCGGGGGCGAGGCGGCGCGCCGCTACGGTGCGCCACTTGTTCGTGCCGCTCGACTCGAGGCGTCGCTCGGGACGGCGAGCCCGGTTGACCGCGCCCGGCTCGACCGGGCCGCAGGCGGCGCCCCGGCCACCGGCGGCCTGCCCGAGGGGCCGGGGGTCCGGGGACTCTCCTCCGGCGGGCACCGGAACGCCCACGGTCGCCACCGAGAGGCGCCGCGCCCCTGGCAGCTCGGTCACTAGGGGCCCGTTGCGGCCTCGCCTGAGGGCCGCGCCGCGGTGAGCGGTGTGGACGCCCGGGAGACGAGCTGGGACGTACGCCTCTCGGTGCTCGCCGGCGGAGCCCTCGGGACGGCCGGGCGCGCAGCCCTCCTATGGGGCATGCCACCGTCCGCGGGCGGGTGGCCCTGGGCCACGTTCGCGGTGAACCTCGCCGGGGCCGCCCTGCTCGGCTGGCTCGTCGCCGGCGAGCACTGGCGAGGCGAGCGGTCGAGGGCGTTCCTCACCCACGGACTGTGCGGCGCGCTCACCACGTTCTCGGCGTTCCAGCTCGAGGTCGTCTCCCTGGCCGAGGCGGGCCACGCCTCCGTGGCCGTGGCCTACCTCGCCACCAGCGTCCTGCTCGGCCTGCTGCTCGCGAGCGCAGCGAGTGCGCTCCGGCGCGGCTTCACCGGGCGTCGCGGCGCTGAAGCGGCACCCTCGTGAGCTCGGCCGGCGTCGTGAGCTGGTTCGGACTCATCGTCCTCGGCGCGCTCGGGGCCCTGGCGCGCGTGGAGATCGATCGGGCGGTGTCCGCGCGGGTGAAGAGCGCGCTGCCGCTCGGGATCCTCGCGGTCAACGGCTCCGGAGCGCTGCTCGCGGGCTTCGCGACCGGGCTTGCGCTCGCGCCGTGGCTCCTCGCCGGCGCCGGCGTCGGACTCCTCGGGGGCTACACCACCTTCTCCACGTGGATGACCGGCGCCCAGCGGCTCGCGGCCGACGGTCGCCGCCTGCTCGCGATGGTCAACGTGCTCGTCCCCGTCTTCGGGGGCCTCGCCCTCACGGTGCTCGGGCTCCTCGTCGGGCGCGGGCTCGCGGGTGGCTGAGGACGCCTGCTCCCCACACGGCGGCGTGGGCGGCGTTCTCCGGCCTGGCCCTACCCCGTGTTCCGCATCCCGCCCGCGATGCCGCTGACGGCCAGGAAACGGGCGCGCTCGAGGCGCGCGTCCTCGTCCGTGGCCTCCTCTTCAGCGGCGTTGCGCCCCCGCGCGCGGCGCATGAGCTCGAGCTGCACGAACGCGAGAGGGTCCACCGAAGGGTTGCGACTCTCGATCGAGCGCTTGAGGACCCCATCGTGCTCGAGCAGCTCGTCGTGCCCGGTCACGAGAAGGAGCTCGCGCTCGGCCGCCTCCCACTCCTCGCGGATGAGGCCCCAGACACGACTGCGCACGTCGGCGTCCTCCACGAGGGCCGCGTAGCGGGCCGCGATACCGCGGTCCGCCTTGGCCAGCGCCATCTCCGCGTTCGAGAGGGCCGTGGCGAAGAGCGGCCAGTCCTCGGCGGCCTCCCGGAGGAGGTCGAGCCCGCGGGCCTCGCGGGCCTCCACCAGGGCGGTGCCGAGGCCGTACCACGCGGGAAGGTTCACCCTGGCCTGCGTCCACGCGAACACCCAGGGAATGGCGCGGAGGTCCTCCATGCGTCGCGAGCCGCTGCGCCGCGCGGGCCGCGACCCGAGGCCCATGCGCTCGATCTCCGCCACCGGCGTGGCCTGCTCGAAGAACGCGACGAAGCCCGGCTCCTCCTCGACGAGTCGCCGGTAGGCCCGGGAGGACGTGCTCGCCATCTCCGACATGACCTCTTCGAAGACCGCGAGCCGGTCGTCCGAAGGGCGGGGCGCGCAGTCGAGGGTCGAGACGAGGACGGCGCTCGCCACCTGCTCGAGCTCCCGCTGCGCGACCTCCGCATAGGAGTACTTGTCCGAGACCACCTCCCCCTGCTCGGTGATCTTCACCCGCCCCGCCACCGTGCCGGGCGGCTGGGCCAGCACCGCCCGTCCCGCGGGTCCCCCGCCCCGGCCGGTCGACCCACCGCGCCCGTGGAAGAACACGTGGGCGACTCCCTCCGCACGAAGCACCGCGACGATCTCGGCCTGCGCGCGGCTCGTGGCCCACGTCGAGGCGACGAAGCCCGCGTCCTTGTTCGAGTCGGAGTAGCCGATCATGACCTCCTGCACGCCCCCCACCGCCTCGAGCGCGGCCCGGTACTCGGGCAGACGCACGAGCTCGCGCAGCGTCTCTGCGGCGCCCTCGAGCGTCTCCTTCGACTCGAAGAGGGGCACGATGCGCAGCGCGGCGCCACCCCCGCCGGGCTCGGCCAGGCCGGCCTCCTTCATGAGGAGCACGACCTCGAGGAGGTCGGCGACCTCGCCGGCGCCCGACACAACGTAGGCCTCGACCGCGCCGCGGTGCGGCCCGGAGACCAGCCGTCGCAGCGCTCGGAAGGTCTCGACGACACGCCGCGGCTCCTCGGAGAGATCTTCGAGCTCGGTGGGCGCGAACCGCCGCCGGCGGGCGATCTCACGCCGCAGGACGGCGGTCCGTTCTGCTCCCTCGAGATCGCCGTAGGCCGCGTGCGTCCCCTTGAGGCGGAGCACTTCCCCGATCGCGGCGCGGTGGCGCTTCGCGTGCTCGCGTACGTCGAGTCGCGCGAAGTGAAAGCCGAAGACCTCGACGAGGCGGATCGCGTCCTCGAGCTCGCCCGAGGCGATCGAGGCGCCCGTCTGGGCGCGCAGGGCCCCCTGCAGGTGGCGAAGCTGCTCGGCGAGCTCAGCCGGGGCCGCGAAGGCGCCATCCTCCCGGCGCCGCGTGCGCCGCGCGCGCTCGCGGAGGAGGCCGAGCGCCTGGCGGTAGGGCTCCTCCGGGTTGCGTTCGGCGAGGGCTCGAGCCCGGTCGGGCATCTGCTCCGCGAGTGCGCAGAGCAGTCCCTCGAGCTCCGCCGAGCGTCCGACCAGCCGCGTGGAGACCGACAGGTTCCGGGAGAGGCCGGCGAGGCGCTCCTCGTGGAGGCGCAGGCAGGCGTCGTGGGCGAGGTCGAGGGCCTGCTCGGTGACCTCCGGCGTCACGTACGGGTTGCCGTCTCGATCGCCCCCGATCCAGGTCCCGAAGGAGAGAAACGAGGGCACGCGGCCCTCCTCTCCGGGCCGGCCGTCCGGGAGCGCCTCCTCGAGCCTGCGGTAGACGTCGGGAACGACCTCGGCGAGAGTCGAGGTGAAGTAGGCGAGCCCGCCGCGAACCTCGTCGAGAACGGTTGGCGGGACGGCCCGGATCTCGTCGGAGGCCCAGAGCTCCTCGACGAGGCCCGCGACGCGCCTCCGTGCCCCCTCCTCCTCACCCGCCACGAGCCGGCGTTCGTCCAGCCCGCGCACCTCGTCGAAGATCCGGGCCAGCTTCTCGATCGTCGTCCGGCGCCGGGGCTCCGTCGGGTGGGCCGTGAGCACCAGCCGGAGCTGTGCCTCGCCGAGCGTGCTGGAGACCTCCGTGGTCCCCCTTCCGTGCTCAGCGAGGGCCCGACCCGCCTCCGCGAACGAGGCGGGCCACGCTCCCTCCAGCTCTCCTGCCCGAGCGCGGCGCACCCGATCGCTGTCCTCCGCCAGGTTCACGAGCTTGAGGTAGGTGGTGAGCATCCGGATCAGCACCTCGAGCTCGCCGGCGTCGAGGCCCTCGAGCAGTCCCGCGAGCTCGTCACCGGCCGCGGAGTCCCCCTGGCGGAAGGCATCGGCCAGGCGCCGTGCCCGCTCCTCGAGCTCGAGGGGGCGCTCCCCGCCGGCCGCTCGGACCACGTTCTCGAGGACCTCCCTCAAGAGGACCACGTCGTCGCCGAGCGAGCGACCTCCGTGCCCGCTCCCTCCATCGGCCTCGA
>JACCZP010000300.1 GCA_013695885.1 Thermoleophilaceae bacterium
GGTACAGCTCCTTGCAGAAGCTCGGGAGCTTCCACTCGGTCTCGCGTGCCTCCTCGGCTACATCGCGTGCTTCCTGCTCGCTCACCTGCGTGGCCAAACCATCACCCCTGTTCTCGGACTTGAGTTCACCGCCGGTCTTCCGGTAATACGAATCGGCGAGGGTACTGGACCGCTCGGGATATCCAGCGGGCCGAGCGGTGGGCGGGGACTCAGCCGCCACCGATCGTGGCCGGCGGTGGACCGAGCGCGCGGGCCGCGCGCCCCGCAGGCTCCTCCAGTCCGAGCTCCCCGGCGATCCACCACGCGACCCCGACCAGAGGCTCGATCTCCACGCCGGTCCGCACGCCGAGGCCATCGAGCATGTAGACGAGGTCCTCGGTGGCTAGGTTGCCCGTGGCGCTTCCCGCGAACGGGCAGCCGCCGAGCCCTCCGACGGAGGCGTCGACGGTGGTGATCCCGCGCTCGAGGGCCATCAGCACGTTGGCCAGCGCCTGTCCGTAGGTGTCGTGGAAGTGGACGGCGAGGGCCTCGCGGGGGACCTCGCCGTCGAGGGCGTCCAAGACCCGCCCCGCGTGTGCGGGGGTGGCCACGCCGATCGTGTCCCCCAGCGACAGCTCGTCGACGCCGAGCGCGTGCATGCGGCGCGCGACCTCGACGACCCGCGCGACCTCGACCTCTCCCTCCCAGGGATCGCCGAAGACCATCGACAGGTATCCCCGCACGCGAAGGCCCTCCGCGTGGCCCCGTTCGATCACGGGAGCGAAGGCGTCGAGCGACTCCTCGACGCCTGCGTTCAGATTGCGGCGGGCGAAGCTCTCGGTGACCGAGCCGAAGACCGCGATCTCTCGCGCGCCGGACTCGAGCGCGCGCCGCATGCCGGCCTCGTTAGGAACGAGCACGGGATAGCGCACGCCCGGTCGCCGGGTGAGGGCCGCCATCACCTCGGAGGCGTCGGAGAGCTGCGGCACCCATTCCGGGCGCACGAAGCTCGTGGCCTCGACGGCGGGCAGCCCGGCACCTGCCAGTCGCTCGATGAGCTCTACCTTGACGGAGGTGGGAAGACGCTCGGCCTCGTTCTGGAGGCCGTCGCGAGGGCCGACCTCGTAGACCGTGACCTCGGCCGGCGGCACGCCGGCGACGATACCGCCCGGCCTCGCCAACCTGCCGGCCGCCGTGGCCGCCGGGGGAGCCCAGACCGCGTGGGGATGGCCCTCAGCCGGTCGGTGGAGACGCCGCGGGGCTGAGAGGCACGCCGTTCTCCGTGCTTTCCTGCTCGGCCGGAGCCGGAGCCGGGGCCGCGGGCTCGACCCCCATGGCGTGGAAGCCACCGTCCACGTGCAGGATCTCGCCGGTCACGGCCCGGGCCAGATCGGAGAGCAGGAAGCAGATCGCCGCCCCGACCGGCGAAGCGTCGCCGGTGTCCCAGCCGAGCGGCGCGCGGGCGCTCCACGCCCCGGCCAGCTGCCCGAAGCCGGGGATCCCGCCGGCCGCGGGGGTGTCGAGCGGTCCGGCGGAGACGAGGTTGACGCGCACGCCCCGAGGGCCGAGGTCACGGGCCATGTAGCGCGAGACGGCCTCCAGCGCTGCCTTCGACACGCCCATCCAGTCGTAGGCCGGCCATGCCACCGAGGCGTCGAAGTCGAGGCCAACGAGGCTGCCTCCCGGGGCATCGCCCGCCTCGAGCAGGGGGATCAGCGCCCGGCCCAGGGACTTGAACGAGAATGCGCTGGTCTCGAACGCCGCCGAGGCGCTGGCCGGCGGGGTGTCGAGGAACCGGCCGCCGATCGCGTCCTCCGGCGCGAACGCGATGGCGTGGAGCGCGCCGTCGAGGCCGCCCCAGCGTTCGTCGAGATCCTCTCGAACGCGCTCGAAGTCGTCCGGGTTGCGCACGTCGAGCTCGAGCACGTCGGGTGTGGCCGGCAGGCTGCGGGCGGCACGCTCGGTCATCCGTCGCATGCGGCCGAAGCTGGTGAGCACCACCTCGGCGCCCGCTCGCTGGGCCTGCTCGGCCGCGGCGTAGGCGATCGAGTGGCGCGTGGCGACGCCGGTGATGAGGATGCGCTTGCCGGCGAGCATCACAGCGGGAGCACGAATTTGGCCTCGAGGGCGGAGTCCGATTCAACCGTGTCCCCCGCGGGCGAGGCGGCCGGGCCGCGCCGCCAGAGCACCTCAACGGCCACTCGGGCCACCATCTCCGCGCGGTGGTTGAGCACCCGCCAGCGCCATACCGCGAGCCCGGCCTCCTCGCTCACCTCGCGCGCCGACTCGAGACTGCCCTCCACGTGGATCGTGTCCCCGAGCCGCACCGGGCGCTTCAGCACCGCGTCGCTCACCCGGCGTAGGGCCAGCACGCGGTCGGGGTCGGTCGGCACGAGCCCCGCGGCGACGGAGAGCACGAGCATGCCGTGGGCGATGCGCTCGCCGAACTGGCTCGTCCGCGCCCACTCGGCGTCGACGTGGTGGGGGTGGAAGTCGCCGGTCAACCCGGCGAAGGCGACGACGTCGGACTCGGTCACCGTGCGCCCCGGGGTCACGAAGCTCATGCCGGGCTCGAGCTCGTCGAAGTCGAGCGCGAGCGGCGAGGTGGCGGGGTCGGTCATGGCACTCCATCGGTCGGGTGGTCGGGTGTTCGGTCGTGGTCCTCGAGCTCGGCCACGGCCTCGGCGAACGCGGCCGCCGCCCGGCGGTTGCCCGCGCGCGAGGGGTGGACGCCGTCGCCCGCATAGTTCTCCCGATCGCCCGCGCTCGGGTAACCGGCGAAATCGAGACAGAGGGCGCCGTGGCGCGCGGCCTCCGCCTGCGTCACGTCATTCAGCGCGGCCAAGCCCTCGGCCACCCGCCGCCGCGAGCGGGGTCCCATCGGCAGCCACGGCGAGAAGTCGGCGCAGGTGGCGGTGAGCAGATGGGCGTCGGGCGTGCCCGCACGCAGGCACGCGAGGACCGCCGTGAAAGCGTCGCGGTAGCCGTCGATGTCCGGACGGACGGAGAGCAGCACGTCGTTGACGCCGCACAGGACGGTGACGAGGTCGGGCTCGAGCGTCGCGGCTCGCTCGAGCTGGCCGGCGGCCACCTCCGCGCTGGTGGCTCCGGCCACCCCGAGGTTCACGTACTCGAGTCCGGGATGCCGCGCGAGCAGGGCGTCCGCGAGCTCGTCGGGCCAGCGCCCGGCGCCTTCGGGATCGCCGGGCACGCCGGCGGTGAAGGAGTCGCCTACGGCCACATAGCGATGCAGTCGCCGCAGCGCGGGACGGGCGTGGTCATAGGGGGATGTTGCCGCCACGCGTTCCCTCCCTCTCTCCGCCCTCGAGGCTCTCGAGCGCCCACATCAGGCGCGCGCGGGTCTCGGATGGCTCGATCACCTCGTCCACGAAGCCCTGGCGCGCCGCCACCTCGGCACCCAGGTGCTCGTCGGTGTAGGCCTCGGCCAGCTCGGCGCGCAGCGCGTCGCGGTTGCCGTTCGCCGCCTTGAGCTCCCGGCGGTTGACCACGCCCACCGCCTGCGTGGCGCCCATCACGCCGATCTCCGCCTGCGGCCAGGCGAAGGCGAAGTCCGCACCGAGGTCCTTCGCGTTCATCGTGATGTATGCCCCGCCGTAGGCCTTGCGCAGCACGACGGTCACCCGCGGCACCGTGGCCTCCGCGAAGGCGTGCACGAGCTTGGCCCCGTGGCGTATGACCCCGGCGGCCTCCTGTGTGGTTCCGGGAAGGAACCCGGGCGTGTCGACCAGCACCACCAGCGGCACGCCGAACGCGTTGCACGTGCGCACGAAGCGAGCGGCCTTCTGACCCGCTTCGGCGTCGAGGCAGCCGGCGAGATGGCGCGGCTGGTTGGCGACCACGCCCACGGGGCGGCCGTCGAGGCGCGCGAACGCGGTCACCACGTTGGGCGCCCACCCCGGGGCCACCTCGAGCAGTGCGCCGTCGTCGGCCACGGCGCGCACCACGTCGCGCACGTCGTAGACCCGGCGGAGGTCGCTCGGCACCCCGGCGCCGGGATCGGCGGCGCCCGGTGGCGCGGCGGCGGCGCGCGGAGGGCGATCGGAGCAGCTCTGGGGCAGGAAGGAGAGCAGCTCGCGGGTGAGCGCGACCGCGCCGTCGTCGCTCGGGGCCACGAAGTGGCAGACGCCGTTCTGCTCGTGCACGCGCGGGCCCCCGAGATCCTCGGCGCTCACCTCCTCGCCGACCGACTCCCGGACCACCCCCGGGCCGGTCAGGAACATGCTGGTGCCCTCCGTCATGACCACGAAGTCGGTGAGGGCGGGAGAGTAGGAGCCGCCGCCGGCCGCGGTGCCCGACACCACGGAGATCTGAGGGACCTGGCCCGACAGCCCGACGTTGGCGTTGAAGATCCGCCCGTAGCCCCCGAGCGCCGCGACGCCCTCCTGGACCCGCGCCCCTCCGGAGTCCACGAAGCCGACCACCGGCGCGCGGGAGCGGCCGGCCAGCTCCATCACGCGCAGGATGGTGTCGGCGTGGGTCGCGCCCAGCGAGCCGCCCGAGACCGTCGAGTCCTGGGCGTAGCAGAACACCGGCCGCCCAGCCACGGCGCCCGCCGCGCCGAGCACGCCGTCCCCCGGGCGCGCGCGCTCGCCCATGCGCGCCGAGGCCGCTCCGGAGCGCACGAGCCGCAGCGACCCGTCGTCGCACAGCAGCTCGAGCCGCTCGAGCGCAGAGAGCCGATTCCCGCGCTCCGGAGAGGAGGAGGAGGAGGAGGCGACGCTCATCGAGTGGGCACCGAGGAGTTGGCCACGACGCGGCTCACCATCCCGCCAGGCAGATCACGGCGTTGTGGCCGCCGAAGCCGAAGGAGCTCGACATGGCCAGCGGCGGGCGGCCGTTGCCGATCGACCGTGGTCCGTCGGTCACGTAGTCGAGGTCGAGGCCCTCGTCGGGCTCGCCGTAGCCGAGGGTCGGAGGCGCGGTCCGGGCCCGCAGCGCGAGCACGGTGGCCACCGCCTCGACCGCTCCGGCCCCGCCGAGCAGATGGCCGATGGCCGACTTGGTCGAGGAGATCGGGACCTCGTAGGCGACCGGGCCGAGCGCGGTCTTCAGCGCCTCGGTCTCGGCGCGGTCGTTCAGCGGTGTCGAGGTGCCGTGGGCGTTCACGTAGTCGAGCACGGCGGGCCCTATCCCGGCGTCGTCGAGCGCACGCTCGATGGCCCGTGCGGCGCCGCGGCCGTCCGGCTCGGGGGCGGTCACGTGGTGGGCGTCGGCGCTCGCCCCGTAACCCGTGAGCTCGGCGAGGACCGTGGCGCCACGGGCCTCGGCCGCTTCGAGCTCCTCGAGCACGAGCACGCCGGCGCCCTCACCCATGACGAAGCCGTCGCGGCGGGCGTCGAAGGGGCGCGAGACGCCCGACTTCGACACCGCGCCCATGGCGGCAAAGGCGGCTAGTGCGAGCGGGGTGAGCGCCGACTCGGCGCCGCCGGCCACCACGGCGTCGCAGTCGCCCGCGCGGATCATGCGCAGGGCGGTGCCGAGCGCGTCGGTGCCCGCGGCACAGGCCGACACCGTGGTCTGCGCGGGACCCCTCAGTCCGTGACGCATGGCGAGCGCCGCGGTGGCGGCGTTGGCCATCAGCAGCGGCACCGACAGGGGGGACACCCGTCCGGCTCCGCGGTCGCGGAGCACGTCGTGTTGGGTCTCGATGGTGCCGAGGCCGCCGATCCCCGTCCCGATCACACAGCCCACCCGGTCGGGGTCGTGCGGCGGCTCGCCGTTCCAGCCCGCGTGGGCGAGCGCCTCCTCGGAGGCGGCGACGGCGAGCTGGGCGAAGCGATCCGAGCGACGGGCCTCCTTGGGCGAGAGCACATCGCTGGGGTCGAAGTCCGCGCAGCGCGCGAGACCGTCCTCGATGGCGGTGCGCCCGTCGCGCCAACCCTCGTAGAGGGCGTTCGCGTCGGCTCCGAGCGGGGTGACCGCGCCGACGCCGGTGATCACCACCCGGCGGACTTTCGTGTTGGCCGCGCCGCGGCTCACGATCCGTGGGCCACCACGTACTCGATCGCGTCGCCGACGGTCTTCAGCTTGACCGCGTCCTCGCTGGGGATGGCGACGCCGAACTCGTCCTCAACGACCTGGGTGAGCTCCACGAGGTCGAGCGAATCGACGTCGAGCGACTCGAACGTGGCGTCGGGGGTGACGGCCGCGGGGTCCGGGCCGAGCTCGGCGATCGTCTCGACGACCCTCGCTTCGACGTTCTCGCGCGTGATGGTGGTTGTGGCCATGGGTGGTGCCTCCTGCTTTCGGGATCGGTCCTGGGTAGGTTCGGTGGATCAGGCGCTCAGGCCGCCGTCGACCGCCAGCGTCGCGCCGGTCACGTAGGCGGCTTCCTCGGAGGCGAGGAACCGCACGCAGGCGGCCACCTCTTCGGGGGTACCGGCCCGCCGGGCGGGCACGGAGTCGAGGATGTCTGTGGAGAGGTCCCGGGTCATGTCGGTGTCCACCAGCCCAGGGGCGACTGCGTTGACGGTCACGCCGCGGCGCGCCACCTCGGCGGCCACCGTGCCGGTCATGCCGATCACCCCGGCCTTCGAGGCGGCGTAGTTGGCCTGCCCCGGGCTGGCCCGGGTGCCGACCACCGACGCGACGTTCACGATGCGGCCGAACCGGGCCTTGATCATCGGCCGCAGCGCTCGGCGGGTCAGCCGGAACGCTCCGGACAGATTGGTGTCGAGCACGCGGTCCCAAGCCCCGTCGTCGATCTGGACGGCGAGGCCGTCCTCGCGTACACCCGCGTTGTTCACGAGCACGAGCACGGGGCCGAAGGCCTCCTCCACGGCGCCGAGCAGGCGGTCGGCGGCGCCGAGCTCGGCAACGTCTCCCGACACGGCCATGGCACGGCCGCCGTCGGCCTCGATGGCGTCCACCACACCGGCCGCGGCATCGGCGCCGGAGCGGTAGCTCACGCCAACCGGCCAACCCTCCGCGGCCAGCGCCCGGGCCACCGCGGCGCCGATCCCGCGCGAGCCGCCGGTCACGAGCGCCGCGCCGGAGGCGCTCCGTGGCGCGCCGTTCTCAGCGGCCATCGGGGATCCCCCACTCCACCACTCCGGCGCCCCACACGAAGCCCGCGCCGAACGCGCCGAGCAGCACGCGCGAGCCGTCGCGCAGCCGCCCGTCGGCGGCGGCGACGGCGAGCGCGATGGGAATCGAGCCGGCAGAGGTGTTGCCGTAGAGGGCGATCTCGTCGACCACGCGGTCGGCCGGCAGCGAGAGCTCCTCGCCCACCGCGGCGAGGATGCGGGAGTTGGCCTGGTGGTAGACGAAGAGGTCGATGTCGTCGGTGCCGAGCCCGGCGTCGGCCAGCGCCTCGCGCGTGGCCTCGGCCATGCGGCGGACGGCGTTCTTGAACGTGTCGAGGCCGTCCATGCGGATGACCGCGTCCTCGCGGGTGGCGTAGATCGCACTCGCGAGGCTGCCGTCGGAGTGCAGGGCGAACGAGCCGACGCCGCCCGGCCCATCGCCGGCGGTGAGCACGACCGCGCCGCCGCCGTCCCCGAAGATGGGCGCGGTGCGAGAGTCGTCCATGTCGAGGAAGCGGCGAAGGACGTCGATTCCGATCACGAGCGCGTTTCGAGCCCGCCCGACCTCGATCTGCCCGGCGGCCACCGAGAGCGCCGAGATGAACGCCGTGCAGGCGGCGCCGATGTCCATGGCCGATGCGCGGCCGGCGCCGAGGGCGTGAGCCACGATCGGCGCGGTGTTCGGGGTGATCTCGTCCTGGCTGGTGGTGGCCACGAGCACGAGGTCGATGTCGGCTCCCTCGATACCGGCCCGCTCGAGGGCCGCGGCCCCGGCCCGCGCGGCGATGTCCGAGAGGCGCTCCTCAGGCGCCGCCTCTCGGCGCTCGTGTATGCCGGTGCGCTTGGCGATCCATCCGGGCTCGACGCCCAGGCGCGCCGCAACCTCCTCGTTGGTCACCACGACCTCGGGGACGGCCATCGCCACCGAGGCGATCCGTGCCACCGTGGTACCGTGGGCGACCGTGCGGGCCGGGAACGGCGCATCGGCGGCGGTCGGGGCGTCGGTGCGCGGCGACGCGACGGAGTGGGGCTCGGTCAGGATCTCAGGCACGGGCGGCCTCCAGCTGGTCGGCGCTGACGGTCTCGACTCCGTCGAGCGTGCGCCGTGCCAGCCCGGTGAGCACTCGACCGGGACCGGTCTCGACGATGCGCTCGACGCCCCGATCCCCAAGCGCGAGGAGGACCTCGCGCCAGCGCACGGGATGGGTGAGGCTCTCGGCCAGGCGCGCGCGGACGTCATCGAAGGGCTGTGCCGTGACCCCCGAGAGCACGGGCACCCGCGGCGCGGTGAACGCGACGTCGCGGAGCGCAGCCTCGTACTCGGGCACCGCAGAAGCCATCGCCGGCGAGTGAAATGCCCCGGTCACGGGGAGGCGCATGGAGCGCAGACCGGCGTCCTCGGCCTCGGCGGTAGCCGCATCGAGCGCCGCGCCGGGACCCGAGAGCACGACCTGGCCCGGCGCGTTGTCGTTGGCCACCGCCAGCCCGTGCCGCTCGC
>JACCZP010000316.1 GCA_013695885.1 Thermoleophilaceae bacterium
GCGCCTGCGCGAGGAGGGCAAGCTGCGCCACTACGGGGTGGCGCTCGGCCCGGCCATCGGCTGGCGCGACGAGGGTCTGTTGGCCCTCGACCGCCCGGGCGTCGGCTCGCTCCAGACGGTCTACAACATGCTCGAGCAGCAGCCCGGCGACGACTTCCTCGCCCGCGCGCTCGAGACAGGCGCGGGGATCATGGCCCGGGTGCCCACCTCCAGCGGCCTGCTCGAGGGTCGCTACACGCAGGAGACCACGTTCGAGGGCAACGACCACCGCCGCCACCGCCGGCGCGAGTGGCTGCTCGAGGGGCTGAAGAAGGTCGAGCGGCTCCGCTTCCTGGCGATCGAGGGCGAGCGCACGATGACCCAGGTGGCGCTCAAGTGGATCCTGCAACAGCCGGGCATCGCGAGCGTCGTGCCCACGGTGACGACGGTGGTCGAGCTCGAGGAGATGGCCGGCACCTCGGCGGCGCCCGACCTCACGGAGGAGGAGCTCGACGGCGTGGCGGAGCTCTACGCGAGCCGCTTCGGGCTCGAGCCGGTGCGGGCGTAGCCGGCCCTTCGAGGCGGGCGGGAGGACGCGGATGGACGCTCCCTGAGCCGGTCGAGCTAGCGGTGACGGCCGGCCTCATGGTGGGGCTCAGGAGGCGGCTGGCGTCCCACACCCGTGCGTGCCCAACGGGGTGTGGGATACCGACCATGCATGAGGTGGCCGGCGTCCCCCACGGCTTTGAGGCGAGGGGGCTGTGGGGTGCCCGACAGGTCGCCGTAAGGTCCCCTGCCCGCGCACTCCGCTAGCCCGGCTGGTAGAGGAAGGTCCGGGGGGAGCCCGGCCCCGGGATCGATCTGATCGCGGCGCCGGGGCGGACCGCGCGGTAGCGGATCACCGTCAGCCTCTGACGCTCCCTGCGACCGACGAGCGCGAACCCCTCCGGCGGGGGCGGCGTCCTCTGCGGGCCGGCGCGGTTGGTTTGAACGACGATCAGCTCGGGCGGCTGCGCCCCGCCGCGAGCACGCTCCAGCCCTCCGAGGTACCGACGAAGGGACCGCTCCTCGTGGGCGGGCATCACGGCGATGAGCCGTCCGCCGGGAACGGGCGTGAGCTCGCTCGCCAGCCCGCGCCAGTCCTCGCGCCCCAGGCCGGGGACCACCGTCGTGGCCACGCTCACCGCAGCGAGCACGGCCACCAACGCGATCCCGACGGCGGCGCCCGGGCGCCCGGCCCGCCGAGCGGTGGGCCCGACGGCGACCACCAGCGCCGCCGGCACCCACGCGACGATCAGGTTGCGGGCCAGCAGGTAGTCGAGACCGACGAGCACAAGGGCCAACGCCGGGAGCACCACCAGCGCTCCGAGCGCCGCTCCCCACCACGCCCCGCGACGCTCTTCGGGATCGGCTCGCACGAGCATCAGCAGCGCGGCGGCCACGAGCACCGCGACGAGCGCTCTCGCCCCCGGGATCAGGAAGCCGGTCTCGCCGACCAGGAACTTCTTGGGCACGAGGAGCGCGCGCCCGAGGAGCGGGTGTTGGCCTATCCACTCCACGCCCGGTCCGGCCTGCTGGGCGAGCGCCGTGGGCAGCAGGGCGAGACCGGCCAGCCCGACCACGCCCACCGCCGCGAGCACCGACCGTCGCCGCAGCACGGCGAGCAGCCATAGGGCCTCACCGGCGACGAGGAACAGAGCGAAGTAGTGGGTGGCCAGGGCGAGCGCCGACGCCAGCGCCCAACCGGCCAGGTCGGCGCCCCGCCCCCCCGACCGGGCCGCTCGGAGGAAGAACAGCAGCGACAGCGCCCCGAGCAGGGCGAGCAGCGCGTAGGAGCGAGCCTCCTGCGAGTACCAGACGAGCAACGGGCTGACGGCCACGAGCGCGCAGGTCAGCAGGGCGGTGCGCCGGGCGGCGAGCTCCCGCGCCACGAGGTAGGCGACCGGCACGAGGGCCGTGCCGAGCAGCGCCGAGAGCGACCGCAGGCCGACCTCCCCCGCCCCGAGCGGCCCGGCCCACGCCCAGGCCATGAGGTAGTAGAGCGGCGGGGTCACCTCCTCGCCCGCGACCGCGGACAGGAGGCCCCCGAGATCGAAGCCCACGAGACGGACGGTCGAGGCCTCGTCGAGCCAGAAGCTCTGGGCGCCGAGGGTGGGGAACCGAAGCAGCGCTCCGAGTGCGGTGAGCGCGGCCACGACGTGCCAGGGGGCGAGGGACGACCTACGCCCGCCCGAGCGAGAGCGTGTGGCAGGGCCCGCGCCGCCCGGCGCGGCTCCGGCGGTTCGGGAAGGGCTCGGAGGTGTCCTTAGCATGCCGAGGGTCGTGGAGACGGGGACGATCAGCTCGCGGCACCCGGCGCGACCCTCCGCGCGATGGTACGGACGACTGACGCGGCTGTCGCCCGAGGCCCTCGCCCGGGCGGGCTTCGCGCTCCTCTGCGTGGCCGTGGCGACCGGGTACGCGATCTATCCGGCCTACCCCGGCTACGACCCCCTGTACGCGCTGATCTGGGGCGCCGAGGTCGCGGATCTCGAGCTTCCATCCTTCGACGCCTACCGGGCGCCGACCGCCCACCCGCTGACCATCGCGCTCGGAGCTCTTCTCTCCCCACTGGGCGCCGGCGCCGACCGGGCGCTGCTCGTGATCAACCTCGGCGCCTACGTCGCCCTCGCGGCCGGGGTCTACCGCCTGGCCCGGGTCACGATCACGCCCCTCGCCGGCTGGGCCGCCGCGCTGCTCGTGCTCTCCCGCCTCGACTTCGCGTTCTTCGCGATCCGGGGCTACGTGGACATCCCCTACCTGGCGCTCGTCGCCTGGTCGGCTGCGCTGATCGCCCAGGGCCGGCGCGCGGGGGTGGTCTGGGGGCTGCTCATCGCCTCGGGGCTCCTGCGACCGGAGGGGTGGGTCCTGCTCGGCCTGTACGCCGTCTACCGCGGCTGGCGGGCGAGCTGGCTCGAGCGCCTGCGCTTCGCCGCCCTCGCCGCGACGGCGCCGCTCGCGTGGATGGCCATGGACCTGATCGTCACCGGGCAGCCGCTCTACTCGCTCGTCTACACGCGGGCCTCAGCCGGCGACCTGGGCCACGACGTCTCCCTGCTCGAGGTGCCCGGCACGCTGCTCAAGTTCCTGGCCCAGCTCACCAAGCTCCCGATCTTGGTGGCCGGGCTGGCCGGCATCGCCCTCTCGGTGGCCTTCGCGGCACGGAGGATGGTCGTTCCCGCCGCGATGCTCCTGGCCGGCATGGCCACCTACCTGGCCACCACGCTCGTCGGCCTGTCGGCCATCTCGCGCTACCTGGCCGTGTCGGCGCTCGCGCTGCTCGTGTTCGCCGCCTTTGCCTTCTGCGGCTTCCAGCTCCTTCCCCACGGGTCCCGGTCGCGAAGGCTCTGGGCGGCCGGCGGACTGGCCGTCGGGCTCGTGGGAGCGCTCTACACGGTGACCCACCTGAGCCCCGGCTACGTCGACGACCAGCTCGAGCTGCGCAGCGACGCCCGCGAGGAGCTGGCCGCGCTGCTCGCGGTCCCCGCGGTCGAGGCGGCCAAGCCCTGCGGCCCGATCTCGGTGCCGAACCACAAGGCCATCGCCGACGTCCGCTGGATCGAGGGCGTGGGGGTGGACGGGGTGGTGGCCCGAAGCGACCGCAAGCGCGCGTCGCGCGCCGCCCGCGGGGTGGCGGTGTTCCCGCGCGGAGCCCTGCTCACGGACCCGACCTATGACCCCTTCCAGGTCGTCACCGACCCGCGCGACATCCAGACGCCCGCACCGGGGTTCGCGCCCGCGGCGCGCGGCGAGCTCTGGACCGTCTACGCGCGCTGCTAGGCGCGAGCGTGTCGCGCGAGGCGCTCCAGGGGACGGTCTTCGCGCTGCTCGTGGCCGCGACGATGGCCGCGTTCGTGATCACACAGCGGCTGAAGAGCGCGCCCCCACCGATCGAGCGCGTCTACTACCCGGCTTGGATCTCGCCGAACGGCGACGGCCTCAAGGACGTGGTCACCCTGCGCTTCCGGCTGCCCAAGCCCGGCGAGGCGACCGTGCAGCTCGTGGACGCCGCCGACCGACCGGTGCGCACGCTGGCCCGTGACGCACCCCTCGCCGCCGGCCGCCAAGCCTACCCCTGGGACGGCCGCACCGACGGCGGCGCCATCGCCCCCGAGGGCGTCTACCGCCTGCGGGTCGACCTGTCCTCGGAGGGGCGGACGCTGACCGCGC
>JACCZP010000330.1 GCA_013695885.1 Thermoleophilaceae bacterium
TGCGCGAAGGCCTGTCCCACGGACTCGATCCAGTTCGGCCCCTACGAGGAGCTCGTCGAGCGCGCGAAGGGCCGGGTGGCGGAGCTCCACCGCCGCGGGCAGACCGACGCCTACCTCTACGGCGCCGGGGACGAGCCCGGCGAGGAGCTGGCCGGCGGCCTCGGGGCGTTCTTCCTGCTGAGCGATCCGCCCGAGCGCTTCGGGCTTCCGGCCCAGGCGGAGTCACCGATCCAGGAGAACGTCGTGCCCGCCACCCTCGCCGCCGTCGGAGCCGGGGTCCTGGCGGCGGCCGGCGTCGCCGCCGCCTTCCTGCTCCCCGGGGGCCACTCGCGGTGAGCTCCGAGGAGCGCGACGCCACGCCTGCGCTCGGCACCCACGGCGGCCCGGGCCCCTACGGACGCGCCCGCGAGGGCGCCACCGTCGAGCTGCACGGCGACCACTTCGAGGACATGCGCTGGTCGTTCCTGTACGACCCCGAGGACACCGGCTACCGCAACGGCACTCCGACCTCGGTGGCCGACGCCGCCCGCCGCCAGCGCGGCGGCTCCGAGCCTCCCGACGTCGTGCAGGGCCCGATCATCAAGCCCGCGGTGTGGACGTGGGAGATACCGCTCTACTTCTGGGCCGGCGGGATCGCGGCGGGCGCCTCGTTCGTGGCCCTGGCCTGCGACCTGGCCCACGACCACCGCTCGGCGGCGATTGCCCGCAAGGTGGCGCTGGCCGCCGTAGCCCCGTGCCCGCCGCTGCTCGTCTCCGACCTCGGCCGTCCCGCGCGCTTCCTGAACATGCTCCGCATCTTCAAGCCACGCTCGCCGATGTCCATGGGCGCGTGGTGCCTCACCGCGTTCGGGAACCTCGCCGGGCTGGCCGTGGTCGCCGACCTGACCGGGCGCGAGCGCACGGCCCGCGCGCTCGGCGCGGCCACGGCCACGCTCGGGGCCTACCTCGGCTCCTACGGGGGCGTGCTGCTGGCCTCCACCGCCGTGCCGGTGTGGGCACGCAGCCGCCTGGTCCTCGGCCCCGTCTTCGTGGCCACCGCCACGGCCACCGGTGCCGCCGCCACCCGCCTCACGCTGGTGGCCGCCGGCCTCGAGGGAGAGGCGCCCACCCGGGTGGCGCTCGGGCGCGTGGAGACCGGCGCGATGGTGGCGGAGCTGATCATGTCCACGCTGCACGAGCGCCGCCTCGGCCGGGTGGGAGAGGTGCTCGAGGAGGGGCAGGCGGGACGGCTGTTCAGGGCGGCCAAGTGGTCCACCTACGCCGGGCTGGCGCTGCGGGTGGCGCGCCGGCGGGGCGGCCCGAAGACGCACCATCTGGCGAGCGCCCTGTTCCTGGCGGGAGGGCTCGCGTTCCGCTACGCGTGGGTCCGCGCCGGCGACGCGTCGGCCCACGACGAGGAGGCGGTCGCGCTCGCCAACCGCGGTAGGACCGCACGGGACCGGTGACGCTCGGGCGAGCACGGCGCGGAGCCGCAGCCCCTCTCAGGGGTGCATCTGTTACAAAGCCGCGCGGGTAGGATCGTCAGCGTTCCCGTAACGAGGAGAAGCTTCATGGGCATCCAGGACAAGGTCACCGGTCGCGCCAAGAAGGCCGCGGGCGATCTCACCGGCAGTGACTCCACCCGGCGCGAAGGCGCCCAGGAGGAGCGCAAGGGCGAGGCCAAGGACGAGTTGGCGCAGGAGCAGGAGAAGGCCGACCGCAAGGCCGACGAGGTGGATCGGCTCGAGCGCAAGACCTGAGTCGTCTCCCGGGCCCGCGTGCTGCGCCGCGGCGCGCGGGCCCCGTCGCACTTCGCCGCGAGCGGTCGACGCCGGCGCTCAGTACAGCTTGATCACCACGATGACCGCGGAGATCAGCACGCAGACGACGATGATCGCCTGCATCACGAGAAGGAAGGGCGACACGTAGGGGATTGTGCCCGCTCGGGCAGCGCCGACGCCTCGGGCTCGCCGGAGCAGCGCTTATGATCCGGCCCCTACCGGTCGTCGCGGAGAGGGTTCAGATGTTCAAGAAGATCGTCGTCGGCACCGACGGCTCGGATACGGCCAAGGAGGCGGTGCGCCAAGCCGTGGATCTGGCCAAGAACGTCGGCGCCACGGTCAACGTGGTGAGCGCCTACCGGCCGGTCGACGAGGGGCGACTTCGACGCGAGCGCCAGGAGGTCCCCGAGGACCTCAAGTGGATGGTCAACCCGCGTGAGGACGTCGAGGCGCTGCTCCGCGAGGTGACCGACGAGGCGAAGGAGTCCGGCGTCTCGATCGAGGGCTTCGCTCGCGAGGGCGAGCCCGCCGACGCCCTGATCGACGTGGCCGAGGAGGAGGGTGCGGACCTCATCGTGGTCGGCAACCGGGGCATGACCGGCGCGAGCCGGTTCGTGCTGGGAAGCGTGCCCAACAAGGTCTCCCATCACGCCCCGTGCAGCGTGATGATCGTCCGCACGACCTGAGAGGGGCGGGCCCGCGGGCCCGCCGCACGGCCCCTAGCGGGCCAGCGCGGCCGCCGCGTCGAGGCCGCCGAACCCGTAGCGCTGGTCGTAGCCGTCGGGCCCGAGGTCGCGCGCGGTCTCCTTCAGCCGCCTCTCGACCGCTGCGGGGCTCGGGTTGCGTCCCACGCGCCCGGTGGCGATGATCATCGCCGCAGCGGCGCTCACGTGCGGCGCGGCGAACGACGTGCCCACGTAGTTGCGCGGGAAGGAGAACGACCGCACGGCGCCCTCGCGCCGGAAGGTCTGCTGCACGATCGACGGGCCCGTCGCTCCGGGCCGGCACGCTGCATCGTCTCGGGGGTTGTCGCGGTGGGCGGCGTCGCCGCCCCCGCCCGGAGCCACGAGGTCGAGGCCCGGCCCCTCGTTCGAGTAGGCGGCGCGACATCCGCGGATGGTCGTGGCCCCGACCGAGATCACTCCGGGTGCGGCGGCGGGGAAGTTGACGTAGGACTCGCCGGAGTTCCCCGACGAGGAGACGATCACCAGACCCCGGCGCTCGGCAGCGCGCGCGGCGGAGACGATCTCGGGCACCTGCGCGGCGGTGGCGGGCACCTCTAGCTCCACGGAGATGTTCACCACGTCCGCGCGGTGGCTGGCGGCGTAGCGCAGCGCCCGCGCGATCGAGACCGAGTCGCCGATGCCCCGCGCGTTGAGCACGCGCAGCGGCATCACCCGAGCCCCGTAGGCCAGGCCGGTGACCCCCACGCGGTTGTTCGTACGGCCGGCGATGGTCCCGGCCACGTGCGTTCCGTGGCCGTTCTCGTCGTTCGGGAAGCGGTCGCGGTCGACGAAGTCGTACCCGCGCACGTAGCCCTGGGAGGCCAGGTCGGGAGCGCGCCGGAACGGGCCGCGGGTCTGGTAGGCCACGCCGGAGTCCACCACCGCGACGACCGCCCCGCGCCCGCCGGGGGCCCGCGCGGCGATGGCCGCGTCCCACGCTCCCGGTGCGCCCACCCCGTTGGCGCCGAAGAAGTTCCACTGGAGGCTGCGGCCGGGGTCGTTCGGGGTGAGGGCGGCGCGCACCACGTGGTTCGGTTGCGCGTAGCGCACCCGCGGATCGCGGCGAAGCTGGGCGACGGTCTCGCCCACGCTCTCGCCGGCGCGGATGACCAGGCGGCGGGAGCCCCCGGGGACCCGCTCCTCGAACCGGGCGCCCGCGCGGCGCTGGGTCTCCGCACGTCCCGCCCGCCCGACCCCCTCGTCGTAGCGGACGATCACCTCACCGGGCACGTAGCTCGGTGCGGCGGGTGCGGACGCCGTCGAGGGGGCGACACCCGCGGCGGCGTGGGCGGGCTGCGACGCCGGGGCGGCGCCGGCGAGAAGGCCGAGTACGCCCGCGGACGCGGCGACGGTGAGGATGGGGCGGAAGGACATCGTGGAGAGGAGGAGCGCCGGCGCGACCGTGGGACATTCAACAGGTGAGGCGCCCGCAAGTTCCGCTGCGCAGACCTAAAGGGTACGGTGTCGGCCCTGCGGCCGTCGAGACGCCGTCCGACCGGCGGGCGCCGCCCGAGCACGCGGCCGTGGAGGCGGTCCTCTGAGCCCTGTCTTCTTCCCGCGCGACGAGTACTTCATGCGCCTCGCTCTGCGTGAGGCCGAGCGCGCGCTCGAGCACGACGACGTGCCCGTCGGCTGCGTGGTGGCCCGCGACGGCGAGGTGATCGGAGCGGGCCCGAACGAGCGCGAGCTGCGCGGGGATCCCACCGCGCACGCCGAGGTCGTGGCCATCCGGGAGGCCGCCCGGGCGACGGGCGGCTGGCGGCTCTCCGACGCCGTGCTCTACGTCACCCTCGAGCCCTGTGCGATGTGCGCCGGGGCCGTCGTGCTCGCCCGCATCGCCCGGGTGGTGTGGGGTGCCGCCGACCCGAAGGCGGGCGCCGACGGCTCGGTGCTCGACGTGCTCGACGAGCCGCGCCTGAACCACCGGCCCCAGACCGCGGGAGGCCTGCTGGCCGAGGAGTCGGCGGCCCTCCTGCGCGGGTTCTTCAGCACCAGACGCTAGATTTGGCCGCCCGCTCGCCGGCCTCGCCGGCGACCCGTTGGAGGGGTGGCAGAGCGGTTGAATGCGGCGGTCTCGAAAACCGTTTTGGGGGTTAAGCCTCCAACGAGGGTTCGAATCCCTCCCCCTCCGCTGCTGGGCCCGGAAAGCCGCCGCTTCCGGGCAGGCCGAGCGATTCTGTTACTGGGCGACGCGGACCACGGCTCCGCAGCGTCACGGCACCGTGACGCGGGTGGCCCCGCGGCTCATGGCTCTTCGGATAATGTCCCGGGTCTGGCGCTCGTCCGGGAGAAGCGCCGCGGTCAAGGGGGGAGAACGGCGTGGCTGAGTCCACCAGCGAGGGCAGCGAGTCGAAGGGACAGGGCAACGCCCAATCGGGCGACGGCGAGGGGTCGCAGCAGGCCGCTCCGCCCCCCGAGGGCACTTCCGACGAAGGCTCCTCCGGCGACCACGGCTCTTCGGGCGAAGGCTCCTCCGGCGAAGGCTCCTCCGAGGAACACGGCTCCTCGGGGGAGGGCAAGAAGGATGG
>JACCZP010000346.1 GCA_013695885.1 Thermoleophilaceae bacterium
CTGAGCGCGGATGCGGCGCCGGCCGTAGCGCGGCTGCCCGCCGACGTGGCGGCCTGCCGCATCGTCTCGCCCGGTTACGAGCCCGGTTCACCCGACGGATGGTCCTCGGCCAACCTCGGGCGCTGGCGGGCGCGACGGGCCCTCCGGGCGCCGTCCTCGACTAGCGACCGAGCGTGTCCCTCCGACACCCGGCCATGGCCGGCACACGACCGCTAGGTCGTAGTCAGCCAGCGAGCCCGGTGAAACACCGCGTCCATCATCGCCTCGGTCAGCTTCCCGGTGAACGTGTTCTGCTGCGAGGGGTGGAAGCACCCGAGGAGGACCGGCCCCCCGCCGGGTGCCTCGTGCTCGACGCCGTGGCCGAAGCGGGGCAGCGGGCGGATCGCGTGCAGGCGCGCCGCGGCGTCCCAGGCGAACTTCCCGAGGCAGACGACGACGCCTACGCCGGGAAGCAGCTCGAGCTCCTCGCGCGCGTAGGGCAGGCAGCGGTCGCGCTCGGCCGGGGTGGGCTTGTTCGCCGGTGGCGCGCAGCGCACCGCGGCGGTCACCCAGGCGCCGGTGAGCCGGAGACCGTCGCCGCGGTGGATCGAGGTCGCCTGGTTGGCGAAGCCGGTGCGGTGCATAGAGGCGTAGAGGAAGTCGGCCGAGCGGTCGCCGGTGAACACCCGGCCGGTGCGGTTGCCGCCGTGCGCGGCCGGGGCCAGCCCCAGGACGTAGACGCGCGCCTCGGGGTCCCCGAAGCCGGGGATGGGACGGCCCCAGTACTCCTCGTGTGCAAAGGCCGCCCGCTTCTCGCGAGCCACGCGCTCACGCCACTCCACGAGCCGCGGGCAGGCGCGGCAGGCGGCGATACGGACCTCGAGCTCGCCGAGCCCGGCACCGGCCGCGCTCAGGCCTTCAGCCTGCGCCCGCTCGTGAACAGCCACTGCGACCACGCGTACGCCGGGACCGCCAGCGCCGCCACCACGCTCAGCGACAGCCACGGGCTCACGTCACTGGCGCCGAGGAAGCCGTAGCGGATCGAGTCGACGAGGTAGAAGACCGGGTTGACCAGGGAGAGCTCGTGCCACGGTGAGGGGAGCTGCCCGACCGAGTAGAAGACGCCGCCCAGGAAGGCCAGCGGCAGCACGACGATGTTCACGAAGAACGTCGAGTGGTCGAAGGTCTCCGCGAAGATGCCGATCACGATCCCGATCGCGCTGAACAGGACGAGACCGAGGGCGACGGCCAGCAGCAGCGCGAACGGGTGAGCGACGCCGATGCCGGTGATCGGCATGGCCAGTGCCAGCAGGGCGAGTCCGATGGCGAGCGCGCGCACCATGCCGCCCACGTTGAACCCGAGGTTCATCTGCCACGGGCGCATGGGGGCCGAGAGCACGTCGTGCACGAAGCGGTCGTAGCGCGCCTGGAAGATCGATGAGGAGTTGTTGTTGTAGGCCGCCTGGACCATGGCCATGGCGATGAGCCCAGGCACGATGTAGACCTCGTATGGAAAGCCTGCCACCTCGCGGATGCGCGAGCCGAGCGAAAGCCCGAACACGAGGATGAAGAGGATCGAGGAGACCACCGGCGCGAGCACGGTCTGGGTCCACGTCTTGTAGATGCGGAGCACCTCGCGCCGGGCGAGCCAGCCGAGTCCACGCGCCCCGCTCACGCCGCCGCCGGTGCCGGCGCCTCGGGCGCAGGCGAGCCGAGGGCCTTGACGTACACGTCGGCGAGGGTGTGGGCCTCGTAGCGCTCGCGCAGGCCCTCGGCGGTGTCGCGGGCGTGCAGGCGGCCACCGTGGATGAGCGCGATCTCGTCGCACAGGGCCTCGGCCTCCTCGAGGTAGTGCGTGGTGAGGACGATCGTGGTGCCCTCCTCGTGCAGGCGGCGGATGTAGCGCCACAGCTCGACGCGCAGCTCGAAGTCCACCCCCGCGGTGGGCTCGTCGAGGATCACGAGGCGGGGGCGGTGCATGAGCGCCCGAGCGAGGAGCAGCCGGCGGCGCATCCCACCCGAGAGCTTCGGCGTGCGCACCCGCCCTTTAGCCCGCAGGTCGAACGCGTCGATCATCTCGGCCGCCCGCTTGCGGGCCTCGGCCTTCGCCATCCCGAAGTAGCCGCCGTGGTAGAGCAGGGTCTCCTCGACGGTGAGGAAGCGGTCGAGGTTCACGTCCTGCTCGGCGAGCCCGACCCACCGCCGTGCGGCCATCGAGTGCGAGGGCTCACCGAACACGAGAACCTCGCCGGCGGTGATCCGGATCAGGTTGCAGACCGCGCTGATCAGCGTGGTCTTGCCGGCGCCGTTGGGTCCGAGCAGACCGAGGAAGGAACCGTCGGGAACGCTGAGGTCAAAGCTCTCGAGGGCGACGGTCCCGTCGTCGTAGCGCTTGCTCAGGCCGCGGACCTCGAGGGCGGGTGGGGTCGGAGCCGGCACCCGTTCGAGGCTAGCCCGCGGCCGGTCAGCGAAGGGCGCGCTCGCGAAGCGCTGCCTTCATCAAGCCGATCTCGAGGAGCTGGGTCCCCTTGATCTTCCTCGCGAGCCGCTGGGCCGGGCGGTACTCGCCCCGCTCGAGCTCGAGCTGGGCCATGGGGATCGCCGCGCCGTGATGGGGCACCATGTTCGTCAGGAAGACGACATCGGCCCGCTCCGCCGAGCTCACCTGCATCTCGCGGAAGTTCTGGTCCCACCGCGCCTGCTGGTCGCGAGGGGCAGGCTGTTGTCGCTGGCCGAACGTCCTGATGAACCGGTGGAGCTGGGCGGCCTCCTTCGTCTGGGAGACCATGATCGACACGGCGAGCGCCTTGACCTGCGGATCGGAGCCGCGCGCGATCTCCTCTCGGGCCATCCGGACCGCCTGCAGGTGATGGGGGCGCATCTTTTGCGCGAAGCGGGCGTCGGTCGGGTTGAAGGAGGCCCGGTGCGAGGCCTCCGCGACGGTTGCGCCGCCGAGGGAGAGGCAGAGAACGAGGGCGGCGAGAGCGAGGAAGCGCGGACGGGACACGGGAAGAGGGGCCTTTCGTACGGTTTGGGAGGTATCAGCGTACCGCGCTCGCGCCGCTCCCTCAGCCCGCCAGCGCCCGCCCGTACTGGCGCTCGTAGTAGGCGCGGTACTCGCCGCTTCTGATCGGCTCCCACCACTCGCGGTTCTCGCGGTACCAGTCGACGGTGGCGGCGAGGCCCTCGTCGA
>JACCZP010000048.1 GCA_013695885.1 Thermoleophilaceae bacterium
TCGGCTCCGGATCGATGTCGATGCCGCCGAGGGCGCTCAGGCGTGCGTGCTCGCCCAGGACGTCGGAGGTCTCGACACCGATCGAGCTGCCGCCGGGCTCGCCGCCCATCGGCGGGTTGAGCGCCAGACGCGCCCGCGACCCGGGCGGGGCCACCTCCAGCCAGCGCATCTCGTCGTGCTCGCCGAAGCGCGTGTCGCCGCGCACCTCGAAGCCGAGCTTCTCGGTGTAGAAGGCGAGCGCGGCGTCCTGGTCGGCGACGGCGAACATGACTACGCCGATGTTCGAGAGGGTCGTCTGGGTCTTTGTGGCATCACTCATGGCTGGTCCTCCTTGTCGAGGGTGGTGTCTGATCTTCGTCGAACCTGTAGACCGGACGAGCGGGCGGAACTCATCGGGGGTCATCGTTGCGGGGCCCAGCGCCCTCCAGCTCGGCCGCCGCCGGAGGGGGCCCGGGAAGCGGCGCGGCGGGCCTGTCGGTCGCCTCATGGCCGGTGAGGGCAAAGTGCAGCGCGTCGAGCGCCGGCTCTTGGTCTGACTGGGCGACGCCGATCGACAGTCGCCGGTCTGCGGGCTGGTAGTCGAGGTCGAAGAACGCGCAGCATTCGCCCTCGATGGAGATGGTCTCATGCAGCAGCCTCTCGTCGAGGGCGGGCCCGAACGTGGCGCTGAGGAACCCCTCGCGGCGCTCGATCCGCGTCGCGGTCGTCCCGAGCCGCCGGTAGCGGTCGGCTTGGGTGCGCAGGCCGGCGGAGTCGAGTCGGCATTGGGCGATCGCCAGCGGCTCGTCCGATCGGGGCGGTGAGCAGCATTCGTCGGTCCGGTGGCTCTCGTCGCCCCCCGCCCCCGGGAGGCAGCAGCTCTCACCACGCCACGCTTCGATGCCTTCGCGGACGGCCAGCGCGGCGATGGCCAGGGCGGCGACGGGGTCGAGCCACCACAGGCCGAACAGGGCGTTGCCGGCCAGGCCGACGAGAAGCGCGGCGGCCATGTAGGCGCAGAGCAGGTTCTGGGCGCCTTCGCCCTGGGTTGCGACAGAGCCCATGCGCCGGCCGATGCGCTGCTTGGCGACGCCGAGCAGCGGCATGAGCGCGATCGAGCTGGCGGCCAGCGCGATACCGACCCAGCTGGCGTCGGGGCGCTCGCCTGCGGCGAGGTCGTGGATCGCTACGACGGTGATGTACGGGGCGAGGATGAAGAACTGGACCGCGACCAGCCGTTGGGCGCGCTGCTCGGCGTGGTCGGAGAGCAGCCGGGCACCGGTGAAGCGCCAGACGATGACGAGGCTGGCGAAGCCCTCGATCGCCGAGTCGATTCCGAACCCGAGTAGCGCGATCGATCCGCTGACCACGCCGGCCGCGATCGCGACGGCGCCTTCGACGGCCATGTAGGCGAGGCTGACCCACGACAGCCAGCGCGCCCAGCGCGCGAGCTTCAGCCATTCGGCGCGCGAGAGCCCGGAAGCGGGGCCGGTGCTGAGCGGCCTGGCCGTGACGGTGGGCGGGTCGAGCAGCGGAGTGCTCATGCCGTCGTCGCGCTCGCGTCGAGGTGGGCGTCCAGCAGCTTCCGGCCGGTGTAGGTGAGCGCGTAGAAGACGATCTTGCCGTCACGCCTTGAGCGCGCGAGGCCACCGGCGCGCAGCACGCGCAGGTGGTGGCCGACGAGGTTCTCGGCTCGGCCGGCGATCCAGGCCAGGTCGCAGACGCAGAGCTCCTCGCCCTCGCGCAGGGCCAGTGCGATCAGCAGCCGGGTGGGATCACCGAGTGCTTTGGCGCGGGCGGCTGCGGCCTCGGCGGACGTCGGGTCGAGCTGCGCGCGGATGGCTTCGGCGCGCGCCAGGTCGAGGCAGAGCAGGTCGCAGCGGTCATCGGGGATACGGACATCCTAACGTCCGTAAGTGCGTTGCGTCGAGGCTCCGAGGGGCTGTTCATCAGGGGAGATCGGTGATTCGAGGCGTGGCCGTCACGCGGATCTCCGCCGGTACCTATCCGCGCAGCAGCCTGAGCCTCTCCTCGGCCACCCCGACCGTCGCGCGGCGCCCCTACACCCACTCCAGCCGGTCCCACTCGATGCCGTCTCCGAACACCACCCCGCCGTCGTTCATCTCCGAGACAACCTCGAGGCCCTCCCCCGCCGCGATCAGCCCCTCGGTCAGATCGCTTCCGGTGGCCACGCTCGGCCACGCCTCGCGCGAAGCAGGCCCCCGTGGCGGACCCTCGTGACCCCTCACCCAACGCCCGGATCGCTCGAGCCGGCGCTCCACGGCTTAGAGTCCGGGCTCGATGCAAGACCTACCGCCCCGCTCGTCCCTCTCCAGCGTGGGCTCCGAGCGTGCGAGGCAGCTTCGTCGGCAGCGAGCCCGGGACCGCGTTCGGCGCCAGAGGCTCGTGGTCGCAGCCGCGCTCGCGATGCTCACGCTGTCGGCGGTGGTCTGGCACAGCGCGGGAGGTGAGCCCGGCGACGCGATCCCCGCCCAGGCCGCCGGTCCGGGCGGCGGAGGGACCCCGGCGGCGAGAACAGGCCGGGCGGCTCCCGAGAGTCCCTACGCGAACACCGGTCGGGGGCGGTTGCACCCCTCGACCCGGGACGACCGCGAGCGCATCTACGTGCCGAACTCGGAGAGCGACACGGTCAGCGTGATCGATCCCCGGACGGCGAAGGTGGTCGACACCTTCCCGGTCGGCGACCTCCCCCACCACGTCACTCCCTCGCGCGACCTGGCGACCTTCTACGTGAACAACACCCAGGGAAACTCGCTGACCCCGATCGATCCGGAGACCGCGAAGCCGAAGGGGCGCCCGATCCCGGTCGACGACCCGTACAACCTTTACTTCACACCGGACGGACGCTCGGCGATCGTCGTCGCCGAACGCCTCCAGCGCCTGGACTTCCGCGATCCGAAGACGTGGAAGCTCCAGAAGTCGGTACGCGTCGGGTGCCTCGGAGTCGACCACCTGGACTTCACCGCGGACGGGCGCCGGGCCGTCGCGAGCTGCGAGTTCGACGGCACCCTCCTCCTCATCGACGTCGGCGAGCGGAAGGTCATCGAAGAGCTCGACCTCGACCACGTGGCGACCAAGCCGGTCGACGTCCGCATCTCGCCCGACGGCCGGCTCTTCTACGTGGCCGACGAGGTCGCCAACGGGGTGTGGAAGGTCGACGCCGACCGGTTTCGGGTGAGGGACTTCATCGAGACGGGTCCGGGGACGCACGGCCTCTACCCCAGCCGTGACGCATCGGTGATGTATGCGACCAACCGAACCGGCAGCAGCGTCTCGGTGATCGACATGGAGCGCGAGAGGGTGACGGATACCTGGCGGATCCCCGGCGGCGCCAGCCCCGACATGGGCGGTGTCTCGGCCGACGGGAAGCGCCTGTGGCTCAGCGGCCGCTACGACTCCGAGGTCTACGCCCTCGACACCAAGGACGGGAAGCTGCGTGCGCGCGTCCCGGTGGGTGCGGGGGCCCACGGCATGCTGGTCTGGCCGCAGCCCGGGCGCTACTCGCTCGGGCACACGGGCAACATGCGCTAGCGCGGGCGAGTCCGGCGATGGAGCAGCGTGTCAGCCTGATCACCCTCGGCGTCGCCGACGTGCATCGCGCGCGGGCGTTCTACGAGCGCCTGGGCTGGCAGGGACAGGAGGTGCAGGAGACGGTGTTCTTCCAGGCGGGCGGCATCGCCGTCACCCTCTGGGGTCGCGACAAGCTCGCCCTCGACTCCGGCGTCACCGACGAGCGGACCGCTGACTTCAGTGGCGTCGCCCTCGCCCACAACGTCCGATCGGAGGCGGAGGTCGACGAGGTCATCGAGGCCGCGCAGGCCGCGGGAGCCACCGTCACGCGGCCTCCGGCCAAGACCTTCTACGGCGGCTATGCGGGCGTATTCGCCGACCTCGACGGCCACCTCTGGGAGATCGCCCACAACCCCGGCTTTCCGCTCGACGAGGACGGATCGATCACCGTTCCCGACTTTGGCGCGCCGTAGCGGGCACGCTCGGGCAGCCGACCCGGCGAGGGACGTCTGTCACCGGTCGGGCGACGATTCGACCCCTACAGCTGTCCCGCCTCCACGCTCGCCCCACCGCTGCGCCGCCGGTCCCCGGGCGCCCGCGCCAGCAGCCGGATCTCACGGGAGAAGTTCTGCGCGGCGGTGAGGTACACCGCCTGACGGAGGGTCACGCGCAGGGTCGCCACCGTGCCGCCGGAGGCCGCGCCGGCACCCGTCTCTCCTCCGCCGCCGGTCGACGCCGTCGGGTCCCCGGCGCGCAGCTCGAGCAGCTCGGCGTTCTCGAGCGCCACGTAGGTACGCCCCGGCCGTGACTCGGACTCGGTGGTGACGAGCACATCGACCCGTGCGCCCGGTCCGCCGCCCTGAGCGGCCAGCGCCTCGCCTCCGGCCACCGAGAGATCCAGGGCGCGCTCGCCCCGCGCAAGACCGCTCGCCCCGTCCTCCTCTCCATCGCCCGCGCCGAGCTGCCCGACCGTGAGGTAGGAGCCGGCCGGCACGGCCACGGCGGTGGCGAGCCCGACCGCCTCCTCGGGGGTCGAGAGCGAGTCGGGCGGCACGAACTGCTCCGGCACCTGGCGAACCCCCAGAGCGCGGCCCGCGAGCTCGGGCTCCAGCCGCGTGCCCTCCTCGATCCCAGCACGCGCGACGACCACCGGCACGAGCGGACCGACCCGTGCCTCCACCTCTCCTACGCGACTTCCCACCTCCGACGCAGAGAGACCGCCGAACGCGAGCGCGAGGCACAGGAGCACCGCCGCGCGCCGGTGGCGCCGAAGCGTGCTCACCGCTCGACGGCGGGAAGCTCGAGGGCCACGGTCGCGCCATCCGCGCCCGACTCGACCCGGAGCCGGCCGCCGGCCTCGCGGGCGGCGAGGGCGGCAACGGCCAGCCCCCGGCCGTGGCCGGCGGTGCGGTCGGGCGCCGAAGTGGACGCGAAGCCCGGTCCTCCGTCCCGGACCTCGACACGCACACCCACCTCGCTGCGCCGGCCACTCACGCGCACCCGCCCGTCGCCGTGCTCGACCGCGTTGGCCAACACGTTTCCGAGCGCCTGGGCCAACCGCCGGCCGTCGGCCTCGAGGGTCACCGGGCCGGCGCGCCAGTCGAGCGAGACCTCCCCGCCGGCGAGGCGCGCCGGCGCCGTCCAGCTCTCCGCCGACACCCTGACCGCCTCCTCCAGCGAGAGCGTCTCGGGCCGCGGCGCAGCGCGTCGCCCGGCACGGGCAGCCCGGAGATCCTCGAGCGAGAGCCGGAGCCGGCCGACCTCCGACTCGAGCGCGGCGACCGCCTGGTCGGGCTCGCGCACCGCCTCCGGCGCACCGGCGCCGCCCTCCTCCGGTGCAAGCCTCCTCCGCTCCCTCCCCTCCGCCGGCGTGGCGCTCCGCACGGCGCGGGCGAGCGCCTCGGCGCCCAGCACCACCGCAGTCAGCGGGCCGCGCAACTCGTGCTCGGCACGGGCCACGAGCTCGA
>JACCZP010000365.1 GCA_013695885.1 Thermoleophilaceae bacterium
GACCACCACGACGCGGTCACCCTCGACCACGTCGGCGATCTGCTGGTAAGCGCTCCCGAGCGCCAGCATCTCGATCTGGCCCTCGAGGTCGTCGAGCGTGGCGAACATCATCCAGTCCCCGGCGCGGGTCCGGATCTTCTTCGACTCCGCGATCATCCCGCCGACCGTCACCCACTCGCCGTCGCGGCGGTTCTCCACCTCGGCCAGCGAGCATTCCACCCGCTCGCGCAGGGCGGCGCGCACCTCCTTGAGGGGGTGGCTGGAGAGGAAGAGGCCGAGGGTCTCCTTCTCCATGGTCCGGGTATCGGCCGGGTCGTCGGGCAGGGAAGGGACCGGCGGATGGTGGCGGAAGCCGGTGACGCCCCCGCCCCCCGAGCCCGCCGGCGCCGGCTCCTCGAGGTCGAAGATCGACGCCTGCCCGAGCAGAGCGTCCTGCTGGGCCTTCGAGCCCGCCCCCTGGGCCGCCGGGAGCGCGTCGAGCATCCCCCGGCGCGACGCGCCGGTCGAGTCGAGCGCCCCACAGCGCACGAGCGACTCGATGGCCTTCTTGTTCACCGCCCGGCAGTCGACGCGCTCGCAGAAGTCGTAGATCGAGGAGAAGGACCCGCCGCCCTCGCGGGCCGCCACCACCGCGTCGACCGCGGCGCTGCCCACGTTCTTCACCGCGTCGAGGCCGAAGCGGATGTTCCGGCCGTACACCACGAAGTCGTGTCCGGACTCGTTGACGTCGGGGGGCAGCACCTCGATCCCCATCTCCTCGCAGCGCGAGACGAAGAACGGGACCTTGTCCTTGGTCGACATGACCGAGGAGATGAGCGCGGCCATGTACTCGGCCGGGTGGTTGGCCTTCAGCCAGGCGGTGCGGTAGGCGATCAGCGCGTAGCAGGCGGCGTGCGCGCGGTTGAAGCTGTAGTCGGCGGCCGCCTCGTTCGTCGCCCACAGCTGCTCCACCACCGCTCGCGAGGTCCCCGTCCCCTTCGCACCGTCCACGAAGCGCTCCTTGAGCGACGCCATCCGCGCACGGTCCTTCTTGCCGATGGCCTTGCGCAGGTCGTCGGCCTCGGGGCCCGAGAACCCGGCGATCGTCTTGGCGATCTGCATCGACTGCTCCTGGTACAGGATCACCGAGTAGGTGGACTCGGTGATCGTGCGCAGGCGCTCGTCGACGTAGGCGATGGCCCCAGGGTTACGCTTGTTGCGCGCGTAGGTGTCGATGTGGCGCATGGCGCCCGGCCGGTAGAGCGCCACGAGCGCGATGAGGTCCTCGAGCTCGGTGGGGCGAACCTTGCGCAGGGCCTCGCGCATACCGTCGGACTCGAACTGAAAGACGCCGACCGACTCCCCGCGCGCGAGCATCGCGTAGGTGGGCTCGTCGTCGAGCGGCAACGTCGCCATGTCCGGGCGCGCTCCGCTCGAGCGCTCGATGATGTCGAGCGCGGCCTCGATCACGTCGAGGTTGCGCAGACCGAGGAAGTCCATCTTCAGCAGCCCGATCTGCTCGATCGGCCCCATCGAGTACTGCGTGACCATCTTGTAGGCCCGTCCACCGTCCTCGGCGACGGCGCCGCGCTCCTCGGCCAGCTGGAGCGGGACGATGTCGGTGAGCGGGCGGTCGGCGATCACCACCGCGGCGGCGTGGATCGAGGAGTTGCGCACCGTGCCCTCGAGCCCCCGGGCCACGTCGACGATCTCGCGTGTCTGGGCATCCTCGGCGTAGGCCCGCGCCAGGTCCTCCCCGGGCGCCAAGCACTCCTCGAAGGAGGGCGCGCGACCCATGATCGGCTCGGGGATGAGCTTCGCCACCCGGTCGCCCGCGGCATAGTCGTGGCCGAGCACGCGTGCGGCGTCGCGGGTGGCGTTGCGCGGGGCCATCCGCCCGAAGGTGATGATCTGGGCCACCGACTCCGAGCCGTACTTCTCGCCCACGTAGCGGATGACCCGCTCTCGACCCTTGACCGAGAAGTCGATGTCGATGTCCGGCATCGACACGCGCTCGGGGTTGAGGAAGCGCTCGAACAGCAGGTCGTAGCGCAAGGGGTCGACGTCGGTGATGCGGAGGGCGTAGGAGACGATCGACCCCGCGGCCGATCCCCGCCCCGGGCCCACGGCGATCCCCGAGTCCTTGGCGAACTTCACGAAGTCCCAGACGATCAGGAAGTAGGCCTCGAAGCCCATCCGCCCGATCACCTCGAGCTCGGTGTCCATCCTCTCGACCGCGGCGGCCGGGACCGGGTCGCCGTAGCGCTCGCGGAGCCCCTCCTCGGCCCGGCGGCGCAGGTGCGCGTTCTCGCTCTCGCCGTCGGGGGTGGGGTAGCTCGGCAGCAGCATCCGGCCGAGCTCGATCCCGGTCGAGCAGCGCTCGGCGATCTCAAGCGAGGTGGGGAGCGCCTCCGGCCACGGCGCGAACGCCGCGGCCATCTCCTCCGAGCTCTTGAGGAAGAACTCGTTGGTGTCGAAGGAGAGCTTCGGCTGGGCGAGAGTCGACTTGGTCTGGACGCAGAGAAGCGCGCGGTGGTGGTCGAAGTCCTCGCGGCGCAGGTAGTGGACGTCGGCGGTGCCCACCACCGGTCGGCCCATCTCCCGGGCTATGCGGGCGATGCCCTCGTTGGCTTTGTCCTGGTCGGCCAGGCCGTTGCGCTGGAGCTCGAAGTAGAGGTTCTCGGCTCCGAAGACCTGCACGAGGTCGTCGGCGTGGGCGCGGGCCTCGCCGGGGAGGTCGTCCACGAGACGGCGGCAGAAGCGACCCTGGAGGCAGCCGGTGAGGGCGATGACGCCCGCGCCGTGGCGCTCGAGCAGTCGCAGGTCGACGTTCGGCTTGCCGCGGCGCTGGCCCTCGAGGAACCCGGCCGAGGTGAGCTTGACGAGGTTGCGCAGGCCCTCGTCGGTGCGGGCCAGCAGCGTCAGGTGGTTGCGCTCGTAGCGCACGGCCTCCGAGCGCAGGTCGTCGACGAGGTAGGCCTCGAAGCCGAGGATCGGCTTCACGCCGTGCTTGACGCACGCCTGGTGGAACTCGACGGCCCCGTTCATCACCCCGTGGTCGGTGAGCCCGAGCGCTGACTGCCCGAGCTCCGCCGCGCGCTCGGCCAGCGCGTCGATGTTGCAGGCGCCGTCGAGCAGCGAGTACTCGGAGTGGACGTGGAGATGAACGGCCTCGGGCGCCAAGGTGGCGAGTCTAGGTTCGGCGGCCGACGGCTTCGAGCGCCCGGCGTCCCGTGCTCATGGACTAGGGTCATGGCCATGAGAAAGCGCTTGAAGATCTCGAAGGGCGGACAGGTCTCGGTGCCGGCCGAGGTCCGGTACCGTTGGGGCACTTCGACGGTCATCGCCGAGGACGAGGGTGAGCGACTGGTGCTTCGACCGGCGCCAGACGATCCGATCGACGCGGTGATGGGCATCTTCGCTCCGGCGGCGAGCGCGATGACCACCGACGAGGCCTTTCGCCTGTATCGCGAGGAGGAACGCGAGGCCGAGGAACGCAAGAGCGGACGATGATCCTCCTCGACGCGTCCAGCGTCGTGGCGCTCCTGCGCGGCGAGCCCGCGGCGCCCGAGGTCCGTGCGCTCATGCGAGAGCCCCGTGTCGGCATGCCGGCGCCGAACCTGGCCGAGGCCCTCTACGTACTGGCGGGCCTTCCCGAAGTGGGTCTCGAGCGTGCGCGAGAAGCGCTCGAGGCGCTGACCGAGGGCGGTCTCGAAGTCGTCGGGCTCGACGAGCGCCGGGCGATCCGAGCAGGAGAGCTCAGATCGATCCACTACCACCGCTCCAGACGCCCGCTCTCGCTCGGAGACTGCCTTCTGCTCGCATCTGCCCGAGCAGACGACGCCATCGCCTCCTCCGACTCCGGGGTCATCGAGGTGGCGGGTCTCGAGAGACTGCGCGCGATATCTCTGCCCGACTCCACCGGGCGCCGGCCGTGACCGACGGCACCCGGACGCCCGTCCCATGGCGTCTCGGCCGGCGGGTATAACTCGATCGATGCTCCGCCAGGGACCCATCCCCGCGCCCGTCCACGGCCTCATCGAGTACGTGGCCGGGGCGTTCTTCATCGCCGCGCCGTTCATCTTCGGCTACGTGAACGGATGGGCGGTCGGCATCTCGATCGCCGTCGGCGTCGCGATCCTCGCCATCACCGCCGCCACGGCGCTGCCCACCGGCCTCGTGAAGCTGATCCCGGCGTCCGTGCACCTCGTGCTCGACTTCATCCTCGCGGCCTTCCTGATCGCGGCGCCGTTCCTGTTCGGGTTCAACACCGAGAGCGCTGCGCTCGCGGTGTTCCTGGTGATGGGGGTGGCGCACCTGCTGATCACAATCGCCACCCGCTTCCGGGAGCCCCGGCACCCGGAGGCGCTCGGGGAGGGTGCACCCGCGCCGCCGACCGGTGGCCGACGCGCGGGTGCAGGCGCCGAGCGCCTCTAGCCCTCACTCCCCGAGCGCGCCGCGGCGGCGACGCCGACGGCCACCACGAGCGCAACGATCGCCGCGGCGCCGAGCTTGATCCGGGTCTGCTGGAGCTTGCGGTGGACCACCTTCTTGCCGACCAGCCACACGAGCCAGCCGAGCGCGGTGTAGGCGTTGCCTCTCATCCCGTCCCCTTTCCTCGATTGCGGACACCAAAGGCCATGCGCGACTGGAGCGTCCAGAGCTCGATGAACCCGGGGCTCGCCGCCTGTGAGAACAGCCCGCCGGACTCGCCGAAGCCGGCCAGCTCGGGGTCATACAACGCGAACGGCGAGGAGCGCCTCACCGGCGTCGCCCGTCCCTTGTAGAGGCGGAGGGTGATGGTCCCCGTGACGTGCTCGTTCACCGCGTCCATGAACGCGGAGAGATCCTCGCGCAGCGGCTCGTGCCAGAGCCCGGCGTAGGCGAGGAACGCCCACTGGTTCTCGAGTGCAGGCTTGAAGTTGTTCTGGTGGATCGTGCCCACGAGCTTCTCGAGCTCCTTGTGGGCGGTGAGGATGATCTCTGCCGCCGGCACCTCGTAGAGGTCGCGGACCTTGAGGCCGACGATCCGGTCCTCCAGGTGGTCGACGATCCCCACGCCGTGCCGCGAGCCGATCTCCGCCGCCCGCTCGAGCAGGTCGACCAGGCCCAGCCGCTCGCCGTTCAGGGCCACCGGGCACCCGCGCTCGAACTCGACGTCCAGGTGCTCGGCCTGGTCGGGCGCGTCCTCGGGGCGGCTCACCAGCTCGAAGACATCGTCTCGGGGGGGCTCCTGGAGGTCCTCGATCGGCCCTCCCTCCGAGGAGCGACCCCAGATGTTGTCGTCGATCGAGTAGGGCGGGGCCTCGGTGCCGCCCTTCACCGGGATGCCGTGCTCACGGGCGTAGGCGATCTCCTCCTCCCGGCCCATCTGCCACTCGCGGACCGGCGCGATGATCCCCAGGTCGGGCGCCAGCGTGGCCACCGTGCCCTCGATCCGCACCTGGTCGTTGCCCTTGCCGGTGCAGCCGTGGGCGATCGTGTCGCATCCGGCGCGGTGGGCGTGCTCCACGGCGAGCCGCGCGATGAGCGGGCGGCCGAGGGCGGTGAACAGCGGGTACCCGCCCCCGTAGAGGGCGTTGGCCTTGATCGCCGGTAGCACGTAGTCGCGCGCGAACTCCTCGCGGGCGTCCTCGACGAAGCAGTCGAGAGCGCCGAGGTCCATGGCCTTCCCGCGCACAACCTCGAAGTCCTCCCCCGGCTGACCGAGGTTCACGGTAAGGGCGACGACCTCGGCCTCGTACTGCTCCTGGATCCACTTGAGCATCACGCTCGTGTCCAGGCCGCCGCTGTAGAGCAGCAGCACCCGGCCGACCTCGTCGGGCTGGGCGAGGTAGCCGGCCACGCGCGTCGCCTCGGGGTCGGCGACACGGTGGACCTCGGTGTGGGACTTGGGATCGCGGGGCTCGTCGGTCATAGGCGGGAGAGCTTACGAAGACCGGTCGGTTGCACCCCGCGAGCGGCGGGTAGCCAGCCCCCATGCTCACCCTCACCCCTGCCGCAGCCGAGGTCGTGCGCACCATCCTGGCCGATGCCCCCGAGGACGGAAAGGGCGGCCTGCGCATCGCTCCCGGCGAGCCGACGCCCGAGGGCGTGGCCTTCGAG
>JACCZP010000389.1 GCA_013695885.1 Thermoleophilaceae bacterium
GCGGTGATGGCCACCGGGCGCTCGGACTTCCCGAACCAGATCAACAACGTGCTGGCCTTCCCGGGCATCTTCCGGGGCGCGCTCGACGTACGCGCCACGGCCATCACCGAGGAGATGAAGATCGCCGCCGCGCAGGGCATCGCGAGCGTGATCGGACCGGACGAGCTCTCACCCGAGTACATCGTCCCGAGCGTGTTCGATCGTGGGGTGAGCCCGGCGGTGGCCGCGGCGGTGGCCCGCGAGGCCGAGCGCGACGGCGTGGCCACGAGCGAGTTCAGCGCAGTGACCCTCTGAGGCCATGGCGAAGCAGATAGCGATAACCGGCGCCACGGGCATCATCGGCCAGCTACTGGTGCGCGAGCTGCTCGACCGTGGCGACCGGGTGACCGTGCTCTCCCGCAGCGCCCAGCGCGCGCGCGCGGTGCTCGGCGAGGTGGAGGCCTTCGAGTGGACGGATCCGACCGCCGGCCCGGCGCCGGTCGAGGCGCTGGCGGGTCGCGACGCAGTGGTCAACCTCATGGGTGAGCCGGTGGCTCAACGATGGAGCACCGAGGTCAAGGAGCGCATCCGCAACTCACGTGAGGCCGGCACCCGCCACCTCGTGGACGCACTGCGTGAAGCCGATCCGCGCCCCGCGGTCCTCGTGTCAGGATCGGCGACGGGGTGGTACGGGCCGCACCGCGACGAGCCTCTCGACGAGAGCGCGCCCCCCGCCCGCGGCGACTTCCTCGCCGACGTGACCGTCGACTGGGAGAACGAGGCCCGCCGCGCCGAGGAGCTCGGCGTGCGCGTGGTGACCATCCGCACCGGCGTCGTGCTCTCCGAGAACGGTGGCGCACTCGAGAAGATGCTCCCACCGTTCAAGATGGGCATGGGCGGCCCGATCGCGGGCGGGCGCCAGTACGTGCCCTGGGTCCACGCCGAGGACGTGGTGGGCGCGATCCTCTTCTGCCTCGGCGAGGAGGCCGCCTCCGGGCCGGTGAACGTGACCGCGCCCGAGCCGGTGACCAACCGCGAGCTCTCGAAGGCGCTCGGGCGGGTGCTCGGACGCCCGGCGGTGGCGCCGGTGCCCGCGCTCGCGCTCAAGGCGCTCTACGGCGACATGTCGGAGATCATCACCACCGGCCACCGGGCGATCCCCCGGCGGCTGCTCGACCTCGGCTACCGGTTCCGGCGGCCGGAGCTCGATGGGGCGCTCCGGGAGGCGACCGGGAAGTAGCGGGTAGCGGGGGCGACGGGGCCGCTCAGGTACGTGGACGACTCGACGATGCGCCGCTCGCGTGCTCGACCACGAGGCTCGCCACCTCCTCGGGCCGCTCGACGATCAGCCCGTGGCCGGTGCCGGACACGCGGACCAGGCGAGCGTCCGGGACCACCTCCGCGAAGCGGTCGGCCACTCCGTCGGGCACGATCAGGTCCCGCTCGGCGCCCACGAGGAGGGACGGGGCCGTGACCGCGGCGAGGCGCCGCTCGAGCTCCTCGTCGGCTGTGGTCCCTCGGCTCAACCCCACACGGGTCTCTCCCTCGAACTCGAGCTGGGCCACCTCGTCGGGGTTGTCGTAGTCGGGCATCACCTCGCCGCGGCGCGTCTGGTCGACGAACATGGCGTCCCAGAGCGTCTCGGGTTCGGACAGGTCGGGCATATCGGCCGCGTCGGGAGCGGAGAGGCCGGCGGGCACGAGGAGGGTGAGCGACAGTGCGCGCCCGGGCTCCCCGGCCGCCATGAGCGCCGCGAGCCATCCCCCCAGGGACCAGCCGGCAAGGTGCACCCGCTCGAGGCCGAGCTCGTCGAGCATGTCGTGGTAGACGAGGGCGAGGTCGTCCATCGATCCCACCCGCGGCGAGCGTGGCGTCTCTCCGTAGCCCGGATGCTCGGGGGCGATCACGTCGAGCGCCTCCGCCAGACGATCATGGAAGGGAAGCCACATCCGCGAGAAGCTCGCGCCATGGAGGAAGAGCAGCGGCGGCCCGGACCCCGACCGACGGACCGCGACCGGAACGCCGGCGGGGTACAGCCACCCGGGTTCGGTGTAGAAGTGGCGCGGCCGCGGAGCGGGGCCGCGGGCGGGCTCG
>JACCZP010000036.1 GCA_013695885.1 Thermoleophilaceae bacterium
ACCACGCCGAGGCTGCGCTGCAGCTCGAGGTCGTCCACCTTGACGACCGCACCGTCGATCTCGTAGTCGAGCCCGTCGCGGCGCTCCTCCCAGCGCAGGCACGCGCGCGCCACCGCGTCGATGTCCGGGTGAGTCTCCACTCCGGGGGCCACGCGGAACCCGTGGTCGCGCAGCCAGTCGAGCACCTCGTGCTGGCGCTCGAACTCGAGTCCCTCGGAGGCGCCTATCCCGTAGCACCACATGGACAGCGGTCGCGAGGCGGTCAACCCGGGGTCAAGCTGGCGGAGGGATCCGGCGGCGGAGTTCCGCGGGTTGGCGAACGTGGGCTCGCCGGCCTCGGCCCGGCGCTCGTTCAGCGCAGCGAACGCCGCCAGCGGCAGATAGACCTCGCCGCGGACCTCGAGCAGCGGCGGCGCCCCGTCGACCCGCAGCGGGATCGCTCCGATGGTGCGGAGGTTCTGGGTGACGTCCTCGCCGATCTCCCCGTCGCCCCGCGTCGCGCCGCGCGCGAGCACCCCGTCCTCGTAGACCAGGGAGATGGCCAGGCCGTCCACCTTTGGCTCGGTCACGTAGTCGATGGCCGCCTCGTCGACACCCTCCTTGGCCAGCAGGCGCCGGGCCCTCGCCTCCCACTCGCGCAGCTCCTCCTCAGTGCGGGCGTTGGCCAGCGAGAGCATGGAGAGCAGGTGACGCACGGGCGCGAATCGCTCGAGTGGACGCCCGCCCACCCTCTGGGTCGGGGAGTCCGGCGTTCGCAGTGCGGGGTGCTCGGTCTCGAGGCCGCGAAGCTCGTCGAGCAGGCGGTCGTACTCGGCGTCGGAGACCTCGGGGTCGTCGAGGACGTAGTAGCGGTGGTTGTGGTGCTCGAGCGCGCGGCGCAGCTCGGTGGAGCGCTCGAGAACCTCGGGCGGGGCGGCGGCGCTCACGCCTCGCGGGCGGCCGGCGCCAGCAGGCGGTCGAGGTCGAACCGGTCGAACCCCTCGATGCCCGCGCGGTCGGTCAGGTCGAAGTGCAGCGGGGTGACCGCGATCAGCCCCTCGGCCACCGCGGCAAAGTCGGTGCCGGCGCCCTCCTCGTAGCCGGGGTCGTCTCCGTAGATGCGATAGCGGCGGCGCGCGCCGCGCTCCTCGTCGAGCTCCAGCCGGTCGCGGTAGATGCGCTTGCCGAGGTGGCAAACCCGCGTTCCCCGCACCTCGCCGGCCGGGCAGTTGACGTTCAGCAGCGATCCCGTCGGCAACGGAACATCGTCGATCTCCTCGACCAGGCGCGCGGCGAACGCGGCGCCCGGCTCGAAGTCGAACTCATCGCCCTGGCGGAAGTCCATCTCCCCCCGACGAGACTGCTGGGATACGGCCACGGCGGGCACGCCGAGCACCAAGCCCTCGAGCGCCGCGGCGACGGTGCCCGAGTACGTGATGTCGTCACCCAGGTTCGAGCCGTGGTTGATGCCCGAGACGATCAGCTCGGGCTCCTGCCCGACCAGGCCGAGCGCGGCGAAGCGCACGCAGTCCACCGGCGTGCCGTCGGTCGCGTAGCCGATCGACCCGTCGGCGAACTCGATCTCCTCCACCCACAGCGGGGAGCGGGTGGTGATCGACCGTCCGATCGCGCTGCGGTTCGAGTTCGGCGCGATCACCGACAGCTCGATGCCAGGCAGCTCGAGCAGGGCGCGGCGCATGACGTTCAGGCCTGCCGCGCCGATGCCGTCGTCGTTGGTCAGCAGGACCCTCACCCGGGGCGAGGATATAGCTGGGCTCGCTCCTCCTCGATCGCCGGAGGCCCGTACCTTACGGCCTCGAGGAACAGTCCGTGGGCCGGCGCCGTCGGGCCGGCCTCCGAGCGAGGGCGGCCCGCGAGAAGCCTCCGAAAGGAGTCCTCGCCGCGGCGCCCGGTGCCTACCTCGAGCATCGTGCCCACGAGCGTCCGCACCATGCCTCGCAGGAAGGAGTCGGCCTCGATCCAAAGCTCGAGGAGCTCGGGCGCGGGGCTCAGCCACTCGGCGCGGCTTACCACCCGCTCGAACCGCCGGTGGTAGGTCTGCGTCCGCGTGAAGGCCTTGAAGTCATGGGTGTCGACGAGGCTCGCGGCGCACCGGTCGAGCGCGGGCCGGTCTACCCGGTAGGGCACGTGCAGCGCTCGAGCGGCCTCGAGCGGACTGGCCGCGGGCCGAGCGAGGACGCGGTAGCGGTAGAGGCGCGACCGGGCGTCGCGACGGGCGTCGAAGCCCTCCGGCGCCGGCTCGCTGCGGAGCACGCGAACGTCGTCGGGCAAGAGCGAGTTTAGCCGGCCGGAGTCGATGGGCTCACCGGGATGGCTTGCCACCTGGCCGCGCGCGTGCACGCCGGCGTCCGTGCGCCCGGCCACGGTGAGCGCCACCGGCTCATCACGAACGGTCTCCAGGGCGTCCG
>JACCZP010000040.1 GCA_013695885.1 Thermoleophilaceae bacterium
AACTACTCCGCCGAAGAGCTGCGCAGCGTGATGGGGCGCAAGACCGCAGAGGTGCGGGCGATGCTGCCGCGCGCCACCGAGGAGGCCGTGCACCGGGACTACTTCGTGCTGGACTAGGCCCAGCCGACGCACGCGCCGGATTCGAGCTAGCTTCTCGCCGGGGGCGGCGAGGAGGAGCAGAGGTGGCGACGAGCACGAGCCGTAACGGGACGAGGACGCAGGCGAGCAGCCGGAACGGCGGCGACGGGTCGCCCTCGAGAGGTGACCGGGACGCCGGCCGGAACGGAGCCGGCTACGACTCGCCGAGCGGACTCCAGGGCCTGATCGAGCGCCGGCGCAAGGGCTGGAAGATCGGCGAGCCCGACCACGAGTTCTTCGGTCGCCAGCGCCACTTCTGGAACTTCGTCAACGACCACTACTTCCGGATGGAGATCGGCGGCTGGCACCGGCTGCCGGACGGGCCCTGCATGCTCGTCGGCGTCCACGCGAGCAGCGTCGTCCCGATGGAGGCGTGGAGCTTCGTCCAGGAGTGGTGGCGGCACTTCGGCCGCGAGCGGATCCTTCACGGCACCACTCACGATGCGCTCTTCGTCCTCCCCGGGATCGGGGACTACTTCCGGCGGCTGGGCGTCATCCCCGCCAGCCCCGAGTCCATCTCGGCGGCCTTCGCCGCAGGCCACGACGCGATCGTCTGGCCCGGGGGCGAGCTCGACGCCTTCAGGGCCTGGACCAAGCGCGACCACGTCGTCCTCGGAGGTCGTGTGGGGTTCGTCCGGCAGGCCATCACCTCCGGTGTCCCGATCGTGCCGGTGGCCGCCACCGGCGGGTCCGACACCGTGATCGTCCTCTCCGAGGGGCGTCGCCTGGCCCGGGTGCTCGGCCTGAAGAAGCTCCTCCGCGCCGAGGTGCTCCCGATCACGTTCGGGCTGCCGCTCGGGTTCCTCCAGAGCGTCCTGCCCGCGATCCCGATGCCGGCCAAGCTGCGGCTCGAGATCCTCGACCCCATCGAGGTCGACCACGACCCCGAGCGCGCCGGGGACAAGCGCTACGTGAAGACCAAGTTCCGCCAGGTCGAGCGGCGCCTCCAGCAGGGGGTCGACGAGCTGGCCAAGCGGCGCTCGTTCCCGATCTTCGGGTAGCTCGTACCTTCCTGCCGGAGTGCCCTCCGAGGGCATCCGGGCAGGACACTCGCCTCGTGCGCGCACCGGTGGACGGCCGGATACCCTTCACCCGTGGCCGCCACCACCGCCACGGTCGCTGACGTCTGCGTCGCCGCCAAGGAGGCATCGCGCCGGCTGGCGCGCCTCGACTCCGCTGTCCGCGACGCCGCTCTCCTGGCCATGGCCGAGGCACTCGAGAGCCGAGTCGACGAGATCCTCGAGGCCAACGCCCGGGACGTGCACGCGGCCCGCGAGACCGGCACCGGCCCCGCGCTGATCGACCGCCTCGCGCTCACCCCCGACCGCGTGGCCGGTATCGCCGCCGACGTGCGGCGAATCGCCGCCCTCGAGGATCCGGTGGGCGAGGTCATCGAAGGTCGCCGTCTGCCCAACGGCCTCGACGTCCGGAAGGTCAGCGTCCCCCTCGGCGTGGTCGCCGTGGTCTACGAGGCGCGACCCAACGTGACGATCGACTGCACCGCCCTGTGCCTGAAGTCCGGCAACGCCATCGTGCTGCGTGGCTCCTCGATCGCCGAGCACTCGAACGCGGTGCTGGCGGCCATCGCCTCCGAGGCGGCCGAGATGGCGGGCGTGGCGCCAGGGGCGATCGGCTTGGTCGCCGGTGGTGGGCGCGACGAGCTCCGGGAGCTCGCCACCCAGGTCGGCCAGGTCGACGTGATCATTCCGCGTGGGGGAGAGGGGCTGAAGGCCGCGCTCGCCGAGCACGCCACCGTGCCCGTGCTCTACGCAGCCTCGGGGAACTGCCACGTGTTCGTCGACGCCACCGCCGACATCGATCGCGCAACCGCCATCGCGATCAACGCCAAGGTCCAGCGTCCGAGCGTCTGCAACGCGGCCGAGACCCTGCTCGTGCATTCCGCCGTCGCCGATGAGTTTCTCCCGCGGGCCCTGTCCGAGCTACGCGAGCGTGGGGTCGAGCTGCGGGTGGACGAGCGCACTCGGGCCGCCGCCGGGGCGCTGGGTCCGTCCCTGATCGCGGCGACCGAGAGCGACTGGGCCACGGAGTTCCTGGCGCTCGTGCTCGCGGTGAAGGTGGTCGACTCCGTCGAGGAGGCCATAGACCACGTCGAGCGCTACGGGTCCGGGCACTCCGAGGCCATCCTCACCTCCTCGACCCACGCGGCGCGCGCGTTCACCGACGGGGTGGATGCCGCCTGCGTGTACGTGAACGCGTCCACCCGCTTCACGGACGGCGGGGAGTTCGGGCTCGGCGCGGAGATCGGCAACTCGACCCAGAGGCTGCACGCCCGCGGACCGATCGGCCTGCGAGAGCTCTGCACCTACAAGTACGTGGTCGAGGGCACGGGCCAGGTCAGGCCCTGAGTGGCGGCCGTTCCGGCCACCTCCGCGATCGGGTGCTGAGGCTTGCGCGTCGGAGTCCTCGGCGGGGTCTTCAACCCCCCTCACATCGGGCACATGGTGTGCGCCCAGGAGGCGCTCGTCGCGCTCGGCCTCGACGAGGTCGTGCTGATCCCGGTCGGCGAGGCTCCGCACCGCGAGGTCGAGGCCGACCCCGGCGGCGAGGTCCGCCTGGCGCTGTGCGAGGCCGCCGCCGCGCCCGACGACCGGCTCGTAACCTCGCGACTCGAGCTCGACCGGCCCGGTCCCTCCTACACGGCGGACACGCTGGCGGAGCTCGCCCGCGAGCGCCCCGGTGACGAGCTCGTGCTCATCCTCGGCGCCGACGAGGCGGGATCGCTTCCCTCCTGGCACGATCCGCAGCGGGTCCTAGCCTCCGCGACGGTGGCCGCCGTCGAGCGTGAGGGCCTTCGACGGGAGAAGATCCGCGAGCGCGTCGCGGGCCTCGCGGGCGCCGAGCGGATGGAGTTCTTCGCCATGCCCCGGATCGACGTGTCCTCGACGCTGGTGCGCCGGCGGGTTGGCGAGGGTCTTTCGATCCGCTACCTGGTCCCGGACGCCGTGGCGGAGCTGGTTTCGACCCGGGGGCTGTACCGGTCGAGCAACGTGGGCGACGGAGCCGAGCGCTCCGGCGCGACGGATGTCTCGAGCGTCTCCGGTGTCGCGGACTCCGCCCGCCGGCGCTCCGCCCGGCAAGCGCCCGGAACGATCGCGACCGGAGCCGGTGCCTCGTGAGCGATGACGCCTTCTCCTCTGGCGCCCCACCGCCATCCGCGGCGGAGGACCGGATGGATCCCGCCGCCCTGGCCGACCGCCTCGCGGCGCTGGCCTCCGACCGCAAGGCCGCCGACATCCGCGTGATCGACGTGCGCGAGCTGGTGGGCTACACCGACTTCCTGGTCGTGTGCTCGGGCAACACCGAGCGCCAGACCAAGGCGATCCACGACGCCGTCTACCAGACGGTCAAGGACGAGCTCGGCCTCCTGCCCCGCCGCGTGGCCGGCGAGCGCGAGGCCCGGTGGATCCTCCTCGACTACCTCGACTGCGTGGTCCACATCTTCACGCCCGAGGCGCGCGCGTTCTACCGCCTCGAGCAGCTGTGGGGCGAAGCGCCGGCGCGGTCGGTGGGGTAGCGCCGCCGCGCCCGTGACCCCCGACCCCCGACCCCCGACCGCCTTCGCCCACCGCCAAGCGGAGGTCCGCGGCGTCGAGATGACCTACCTGCGCGAGGGGGACGGCGGCTTCCCGCTCCTGCTCCTCCACGGGTGGCCCGAGACCAAGCGCATCTGGTGGCGCAACATCCGACCGCTCGCCGAAGCCGGCTTCGAGGTCATCGTTCCCGACCTTCGCGGCTTCGGCGACTCGGGCGAGGCGCCCGACGGCTTCTACGACGTGGCCGCCCACGCCCGCGACGTCCACGCGCTCATCACCGAGGTGCTCGGCCACGAGCGGGCTGTGCTCTGCGGCGGCGACATCGGCGGAATCGTGGCCGAGGACATGGCGCTCCGCTTTCCCGACTTCGTCGTCCGCCTCGTGCTCTTCAACACCGTGCCGCCGTCCCTGCCCGACGTCTACGCGAGCGCGGGTGTGTGCCGCGACCTGCGAGAGGAGAACGTCCAGGCGCGGGACTACTTCTACCGCCAGGCGTACGACGCCGACGGACTCGCCTCGGAGCTCGACACCCCCGACAAGCGCCGGCGGTGGGTGGCCGGCATGTACGGGCCCCGGTTCTGGGCCGCGCCCGGCACCTTCACCGAGGAGGACGTGGCCTTCATGACCGAGCCCTTCGGCGATCCAGCGTCCTTCCGTGCTTCGATAGCGAACTACGAGTCGCTGACGGGCATGCGCGAGCTCTCCGAGGAGCCGATGCTCTCCGAGCCCGTTCCCACCCCGACGCTCGTGCTCTACGGACCCGAGGACCACGTGAT
>JACCZP010000076.1 GCA_013695885.1 Thermoleophilaceae bacterium
TCGGCCAGTACCGGGATCGTCCGCCACCAGCCGGTGGCCGAGACCCCGAGGCCCATGACGAGGAGCACGGGCGCGCCGGCGCCCGTGCTCTCCCAGTACAGCTCTGCGTCGCCGCTGCGGGTGGTGGGCATGTCGGGCCGACCCTACGGCAGATCCCCCCGGCGGGGTACGGCGTCCTTAGCCTCGATCCACCGATCCGCTGACTCGCGTCCGTCCGAGCCACAGGCAAGAATGACCTCCTGAGCAGGGTTTTCCCACGGCTGTGTGCGCAGCCGGGCCCCGCGTCAGGAGGCCACCTACATAGTGCACGATTCTGCGGCGGTCAAGCTCGATGGGATCGACGTCGCATTCGACGACGAGCGGGCGGTCTCCGACGCGGGGGCGCTGCTGGCGGGGACGCTCGCCGGGCGGCTCGGGATCGAGGCGCTGGTCGAGCGGACGGTCTGTCTCGGCGAGCGACCGGGCGCCGCCAACCCGGGCGCCAAGGTGATGAGCTTGGTCTCGGCGATGGCGCTCGGCGCGGACTCGATCGACGACTGCGATCTGCTGCGCGCCGCGAGGAGCGCCCAGGTGCTCGGCCACCGGGTGGCGGCGCCCTCGACGCTCGGGACGTTCCTGCGCAGCTTCACCTTCGGACACGTCCGCCAGCTCGACCGGGTCCTCGGCGAGACGCTCCGGCGCGCGTGGGCGGCCGGCGCCGGGCCGGGCGACGGTCGACTCCTCGTCGATGTCGACTCCTTCGTCGGCGAGGTCCACGGCGCCGCCAAGCAGGGCGCCTGCTTCGGCTACACGCGCCAGCGCGGCTACCACCCGCTGCTCGCCACCCGCGCCGACACCGGCGAGGTCCTCCACATCCGCCTGCGCAAGGGCTCGGCGAACACCGCACGCGGCATGGAGCGCTTCCTCGACGAGCTGATCGCCCGCGTCGGGCGGGCCGGTGCACCAGGGCCAAAGCTGCTGCGCGCCGACTCGGGATTCTGGTCGAAGAGGACCTTCACCCGGCTCGAGCGGGCGGGTTGGAGCTACTCGATCGGCGTCCGCATGCAGCCCCACGTGCGCGCCGCGGTCGAGCAGATCCCCGAGGACGCCTGGCAGACGCTCGAGGACTACCCGCCGACGAGCATCGCCCAGATCGCCGAGACCACCCTCGGCGAGCAGCGCCTGGTCGTCCGCCGCGTGCGCACCCTCGACCGGCAGGGCGAGCTGCTGCCCACCTGGGAGCACTTCCCGTTCGCGACCAACCGCACCGACGCGCTCGCGCTGGCCGAGGCCGAGCATCGCCAGCACGCCGTGGTCGAGCTCGCCATCCGCGATCTCAAGGACCAGGCGCTCGCGCACTTTCCCTCGGGCCGGTTCTCGGCCAACGCCGCCTGGACGGTGATCGCCTGCCTCGCGCACAACCTGCTGCGCTGGACGAGCGTGCTCGGGCTGCCGGGCGACACCGTCCGGGCCGCCCGCACCGTCCGCCGCCGGCTGCTGGCCCTGCCCGGACGGCTGACCCGAAGCGCCCGACGCTGGACGTTGCACCTGCCTGCCCGTTGGCCGTGGCAAGACGACTTCACCGCGGCGCTCACTCGCCTGCGAGCGCTCCCGACGCCCGCCTGAGCGGCTGGCGCACCCTCAAGGACCACCAAGCCGCACGCGCCGACCCCGGCATGATCGCCGCTGCCCCGAGCACCGGGCAGCGCGCACCGTTGGCCTCCCTCACCACGGATCTCGACCTCGGGAGGCGATCACATCCGCCCTCGAGACCGCCTGCACCGCTTACGCGGTCACCCACGGCCGTGCACTGGCTCCTTCACCGGCCCGACCGGTGGATTGAGGCTAAGGCCTCGGTGAAGCTCTGCTTGATCCTGGCCGTCGCCTCGCCAGGGTCCGCGCCTGCGAGCAAGAGCTCCCTCCACTCCCCACGCACGTCGGCCGCGAGGTCATCGCTGAAGACCGCCGTTCCCCAGGCCCCCACAGCCCGAAGCTACTTCACGCTCGCCCGGTGTGTGTCCCGCGATAGGGCGCTGTGGCTCCTCGCGCAAGGGGATATCCACTTCGTTGCAGTAACG
>JACCZP010000127.1 GCA_013695885.1 Thermoleophilaceae bacterium
GGATGCGCTCGCCGACCTGCTCGCGGCCGAGCGTCGCCGCGTGGGGGAGGGCGCCTACAGCGACGACGTGCCCTTGACCGCCACGTTCGGGGAGGCCGCTGACGGGTTCCTGCACCACGTCGAGCACGTCAAGGGCCGCGAGTTCGCGACGGTCAAGGACTACAGGCTGAGCATCTCCCGTTATCTGCGCCCGCGCTGGGGTGACCTCCCGGTGGGGGCGATCACGCCGGGCGAGGTCGCCCGGCTGCGGGATGAGCTGATGGCGGCCGGACTCTCGCCGCGTTCGGTGGTCCGCCACCTGACTGTTTGCCACGGGATCTTCAAGCACGCCGTTCGTGCCCACGGGATCCTCCGCAACCCCGCGAGCGCCGAGCTGGTGGACCGGCCGACGGTCCGCTACTCCGGTGGCTTCGACACCTTCGATGCCGACGAGCTGGCGGCGCTTGCCCGGGCCGCAGGAGATGATCAGGACGCGGCCCTGTACCTGACCGCCGCCTACACCGGCCTCCGTCTCGGGGAGCTGAGCGCGCTCCGGTGGCGGGACATCGACTTCGCCGGCCAGCGCGTGCACGTGCGCCGCGCGTGGTCACAGGCCGCGAAGGCCGAGAAGGCGCCGAAGTCAGGCAAGGTCCGCTCGGTGCCGCTCGTGACCGAGCTGGTGGGGCCGCTCGATCGCCTCAGCCGCCGCGAGCACTTCACCGCCGACGACGACCTCGTGTTCGTGAGCGGCACCGGCGAGCACTTGGCCGGATGGACCCTGCGGCGCCACTATGCGGCCGCGCTCGGGCGGGCCGGGCTTCGGAGCGTGCGCTTCCATGACCTCCGCCACTGCTTCGGCACGGTCGCGGTGCGCGCCTTCCCGCTCTCGGACGTGCAGGCGATGCTCGGCCACGCCCACGTCACCACCACCATGCGCTACGTCCATCACCGCCCCGGCGCCGACGACGCGGCCAAGCTCTCGGCCGCCTTCGCCGGTGACCCTGTACCCCGAGCTGTACCCCGAAACGGCGATATCGGGCGCAACTCAGCGCAACTGAGCGCGCCTGAAACCGCTCTGTAGAGCGGACAGGCACCCCGACAGCGCGACTGCAAAGCCGTTTACACCGGTTCGATTCCGGTCGTCGCCTTGCCCCCGAGCGTCGCGCCCACCGGGCGGCTAGAGCTGATCCTGCCCGCGCTCGACCTTCACCCCGCGGAACTCGACGTCGACGGGCTCGGTGAAGCGACGGCCGTTGACCTCGTCGTGGCGCATGAAGGTCGGCGGCTCGACGCGAACCCGCGACGTGTACTCACCGTCCATTGGAACGGTCCAGTTGCGGCCGTAGTGGTAGATCATCGGGTGCCAGAGCAGGGCCTGCTTGTGCGCGCCGAGGTCGTTGCGTCATGCGCCACCTCGTCGGTCATGTGAGCGAGGGCACGGCCGTAGGCCTCGCGCTGGGCCCGGGCGCTTGTGTTAGGGTGCCCTAACCAGTCAGGTCAGCGGCCTTCGAGGCGGTGAGCAGCGGGTGGGTGGGTTCGAGAGGGAAGTCAAGGTGAAGAAGCGCTGCTGCACCTCGCGACCGCGGTGCAAGCGCTGTCCCGTCGTGATGAAACGGCTCTCCGCCGCCGGGCTCGCCGAGCGACAGAGCAAGCGGCGCTTCCTCGTCAGCGAGAAGATCCCGAAACGGCACCTGAAGGAGGCCCGCCACTGACCGTCAGGCTCACCGGCGCTGTAGTGCGCGAAGCGCCAGCGCGGTAACGGCTCCGATGGCCGCCGAGGAGATCGCGATCTCGATCATCGCGGGGTCCGGCACGGCGCTCAGCCCCCGGCGGGCGTCGGGGCCATCGGATCCTCACCCTCGTCGCCCGAGTGCTCGCGGACGATGTACTCCTCGAGCGTCATCGGGAAGTCGCGCACTCGCTCGGCGACCTCGAGCAGCTCCAGCATCGTCGCCTCCTCCTCGACCTGCTCCTTCAGGAACCACTGCACGAACTGCTCGCTCAGGTAGTCGCTCTCCTCCCGCGCGAGCGAGAAGAGCTTGCTGATCTGCCGGCTCACGTCACGCTCCTGAGCGAGGGCGAGGCTGATCGGCGCGATGTGGTCGGTGAACTCGCTCTCCGGGGCGGCGATCTCGGTCAGCCGTACGGGCGAATCCGTGTCGATCAGGTACTTGATCATCATCATCGCGTGCCCGCGCTCCTCGGCGGCCTGGTCGTAGAAGAACCGAGCCAGCCGCGGGAGGGTCTGGGCCTCGTAGAAGACCGCTATCGCGACGTACTGGTGCGATGCCCCGAGCTCCGCGGCGATCTGCCCGTTGAGGGCGTCGATGAAGCGCTCGGCCGGCACGGGTTAGGGAACCCTAACGCAAGAGTGCCGATCCCGTCCCCGATCCGTCAGAGGCCGCTCGCCGCCGCGGCAGGCCGCGGTTGTCCTGCCTCTCCGGTCACCGGCGCGCTACGGCGTGCGCCGCGGTACCCTCGGCGTTCCTCATGCGGTCCGACCTTCGCGCCAGCGTGCCCCACCGGGGCATCGCGCTCACCGCCCTCCTGCTGGGCCTTCTGGTCGCCGCCCTGCTGCCGGGCACGGCCGCCGCGGTCCCGGGCGGCCCAGGCTGTGACTTCCCGGCGATCGAGAAGACCGAGGACAACTCGGAGAACTGCGCGGGCGACCTCGAGGAGGTCACGGGCGTGGAGACCGGCGGCTCACCGTCCGATCTTCCTCCGGACGTCGAGGCCGGTGATGACCCGGTGCCGATCACGAGGTGCACGCGCGTCGCCGCGGTCAGGAGCATTCGCGCCGACAACGTGGACTGCGCGACGGCGCGGGCGCTGGCCAGCCGGGCCGGTCGCCGCC
>JACCZP010000155.1 GCA_013695885.1 Thermoleophilaceae bacterium
GCAGGCGGAACAGCGAGTGCGTCGAACTGGACACCGCACCCTCTGGGTGCTCCTCGAGTAGCGCCGAGCCCGAGTCCACGCTGTCGAGGCTCCCGGTGACCACGTGCACCTCGTAGCCGTGGTCGCGGAGGGCGCGCACGCCGGCCGGGGCGTCGGGCGTACCGACGCCCTGGAGGATCCAGAAGCCGGTGACCTCGGGCAGCTCCTCGCCCTCCGCGAAGAGCGGATCCACCGAGGCGAGCTCCACCAGCAGAGGGTCGCCGTCGGCGGTGGTGGGCAGGCGCAGGCCGAGCAGCACCTTCCCGTCGGGGCGGAAGGCGGCACCCTCCACGTTGAGCGGCACGTCTTCGCGCTGGACGCGCTCGGCCCAGTCCTTCCCCCGCTTTCGACCGCGCCGGCGGGCACGGCCCACCAACCTGTCGCTCACGTCCTCGTCGATGTCGAGGATGGGCGGGCCGAACTCGCGCAGCGCGTCGTTGACCGCGCGGTGCAGGCGGAAGCGGTTGTGCGCGACCTCGAGCTCGATCCTCTCGGCGCCGAGCGGGACCGCTACCGCCGCCTCCTCGAAGCGGGCGACGAAGGCCCGGGGCGCCTCGAGCGGCCCCTTCTTGCCTCCGTGGTGCGAGCCGAAGATGTAGACGTGGCCCTGGTGGCGGGCGAGGGCCTCGGCGTCTTCGGTCCGGCGCGTGTCGGCGGCGGAGCGGCCGCGCACCCGGACCACCTCCCATCCCTCGGCGATGGCCACGGCCTCGTCGCGGTGGCCGATGGCCACGAGCGAGCGCTCCACCCGGACGTCGTCGAGCACGGCCCAGAACCCGATGTCCCAACCGTGGGCGTCGAGGATCTCGCGAGAGTCGATGGGCAGGAGGTCGGACGCCTCGTGGGGCCCGACGTGCAGATCGATCGCGTTCAGGCCGTCGACCGCGCCGTTCTCGGTGCCCACCGATGCCGTCGAGGCCGCCGGCTCCGCGGACTCCTCGCGCCAGAAGCCCCACGCGGTCTCGAGCCGCTGCAAGAACGCCTTCGGAGGCTCCGCGTACAAGCGGCGCCCGAGGGAGAAGGCGCGCGTGCGCAACTCGAGTCGCCGCGCGACGATCGACTCGAGCAGGGCGACGAGATCGTCTGAGCTTCCAACCGCATCCCCGTGGTCGCCGGCCCGGCGCTGGAGGATGGCGAGGTCGTGATCCTCACCCAGGAGCTCGCCCAACTCGTCGGCGGCGTCGATCTGCGCCTTCATCGCTCCCGGCCACACCGGCTCGAGGATGCGGGAGTGGTACCAGAGGTCCTTCGCACGCTTGCGCCACTCGTGGAGACGCAGGACGGTGGGCTCTGAGGCCGCTTCGTCCATGCGGGCGCGCCCGCGCTTGTAGATGCGCCGCAGGCCCGGCTCGATGGCGTCGAAGCCCTCCGCGGTGAGGGGCCACGCCTCGACGCCGTCGCGGACCGTCTCGAGGGCGTCGGCCGCCTCGCGCATGGCGGCGGGCCCACCGCTGTCGGCGGCCACCTCGTCGCGGTCCGCTTCCAGGCGCAGCCGAAGGCGGGCGATGGCCTCCTCGGACACGCGGCCGTCGGCGCGCTCCTGCACCTTCCCGAGCGTCTCGACAAGCACCTCGGCGTCGCGGGCGCCGGACAGCGAGTTGGCGATGGCCCGTAGGCGGTCGTTCTCGTGGCGGTAGAGCTCCTCGCCGATCTCGTCGCGGGCGAGGCGCAGCACCGAGCGGGTCTTCTTGATGTCCTTGCGCGCGTTGTGGACGGCGGCCGGCGCGTCCGCTCCGCGCGCGCTACGGAGGCCCGCGATCGCGTCGTCGAGCTGTTCGCGGACGATCCGCTTCAGCCCGTCGGGAAGGGTCTCTCCGGCTTCGAGTCGGTAGGCCATGCACGCAGCATGGCACGGCACCGCCCGCCCCGTCAGGGAGAGATCAAAATGTGAAGAAGGACGCGATGCGCTCGCGGGCGCCGAGCACGCGCGTCACGGCGATAAGGCAGGCGGCGTAGTCGCTACGTCGCTCTCCCGCTACCCGGACGCGGCTGAGATCCGGACGGGTGCACGCCTGCTCGGGGACGACGTTCTCCCGGAGGGACAGGTTCGCGGCCGAAACGCAACCGAGGAAGGCCTTGGTCGGACGCCCTCCCGCGGGTCCGAAGTTCTGGTTGAAGAACCGCGCCGAGCACTCGTGCCGCGCCATGCCGTCGAGGAAGGCTGGAGTGAGGACGAAGCCGAGGCCGGTGTCATCACCGCCTTTGTTCCCGCCACCGTTCCCGTTCCCGTTCCCGTTCCCGCCGCGGTCGTCGCCGCCTCCCGATCCGTCGCCTCCCGATCCGCCGCGCTCGGCGATCGGGGCGCACACCGAGTCCGGGCGGTCGGGCTCGTCGGCGGGTCCGTCGTTCCCGAGTGCGTCGGCGATCACCTGGAACGTGAACGGGTCGTACTGGGTCCCCACGTGATCGGTCGTGTCGGCTGGGAACTGGTCCTGAAGGCAGAAGTTGGTCGTGCCGGAGCCGTTCAGCTCGGCCGTCCGCGGGCCGTTCCTCGATCCGCTCTCGGCGAGGAAGGCGGAGAAGTACGGGAAGACGACGTCGTCGAAGCGGGTGTTGATCTGGGTGTAGGAGACGGCGCGGGGCGTCTCGTCGCCCGCGTTGACTCCCTCGGTGAACTCGTTGCCGCTCGGCGAGCGCTCGTACGGGAACTGCTGTCCGCACGAGTCGCAGTTGCCCTGCTCCTCGGCGGGCCGGGCGAAGGGGTTGTCCGTGCCGTGATTCGACGCGGCAAGGCTCACCAAGTCCTCGACCTTGTCCAGCCCGCCCTCCTCCTTCAGGTAGACCCGGGACATCAGGCCACCCTGAGAGTGCGCGACGATCGAGACCTTGTCCGCCCCGTCGACCTGGTTCTCGTGCGCCGCGACGGTGCCGGGCGCGGCGAGCACGCCGTCGACGAAGTCCCTGAGCTCCACGGCCGACTCCTCGATGGGGAGCGTCCCGTTGTTCCCGTAGTTGATCGCGTAGACGCAGTACCCCATGCCCTTGAGCATGGGCGAGACGAAGCTCCAGGAGAAGTTGCGGTCCTCGAAGGTCCCGTGGACGAGCACGACGGGGTTCGGGCGGGCCGCGGTGGGCACGCAGTCGTACTCGTTCGAGCCTACGGGCATTCCGGGGCTCGGAATGAAGGGGTTGGGCCGCGCCGGGGGCTCGAGGACGGCTTGGGGACCCACCTCGTCGGGCACCGGCAGACCGGGTGCGATGTCCTCGGGACTCACCTCCGGAAGGTCGGGCACCTCGGGCAGCCCGTCGTCCGTCTCGTCGTCCTCGCCCTCTCCGTCGTCACCGTCCGGCAGGCGGTCGGTCACGTCGTCGGGCACGCGATCGTCCACATCGCCGGGGAGGTCGGGGATCGACGGCTGGGCGAGCGCGGCGGGGGCGAAGGCCGCGGCCAACACGAGGCACAGGACGAGAATGAGACGTCGTCCCGTGTCGCCCATCGGTTCGGCAGGGTACATCCGGGACGGCTGGCCGCGTCAGTCCTCCCGGGTCGCGGCGGCGCCCTCGCCGTCCGGGTCGCCGGTCTCCA
>JACCZP010000246.1 GCA_013695885.1 Thermoleophilaceae bacterium
CTGTCCGCGTAGGAGGGCCAGATCTCGAGCGTGTCGCCGCGCACCCGGAACGTTCCGCGCGCGAGCGCGACGTCGTTGCGCGAGTACTGGATGTCCACCAGCTTGCGCAGCACGGCGTCGCGGTCCACCTCGTCGCCACGCCGGAGGATCTGGGTCATGGCGTCGTACTTCTCGGGCGAGCCGAGGCCGTAGATGCAGGAGACGCTGGCCACGATCACCACGTCGCGGCGGGCGAACAGCGCCGAGGAGGCGGCGTGGCGCAGCCGGTCGATCTCCTCGTTGATCGAGGAGTCCTTCTCGATGTAGAGGTCCTGGCTCGGTACGTAGGCCTCGGGCTGGTAGTAGTCGTAGTAGGAGACGAAGTACTCGACCGCGTTGTCCGGCAGGAGCTCGCGGAACTCGTTGCAGAGCTGCGCGGCCAGCGTCTTGTTGTGGGCGATCACCAGCGCCGGGCGCTGCACCTCGGCGATCGTGAAGGCCATGGTCGCGGTCTTGCCCGAGCCGGTGACCCCGAGCAGCGTCTCGAACCGCTCACCGGCCTCGATGCCCTGGGCGAGGCCCTCGAGGGCCTTCGGCTGGTCGGCCACGGGGACGTAGGTGGGGTTGACCCTGAAGGGGGGCATGGATTCGAGACTAGAGCCGGAGGCGGCGCACAATCAGAGCCCGAGCTCCCGCTCGTATCGCTCGCGGTAGCGCTCGCGCTTGTCCGCCACGTCACGCACGTAGTCGCGGGTCTCCGGGAACGGGATGTCGGTCTCCGGATCGAAATCGTCGATCCCGCCGGCCGCGGCCACCCAGCGGTCGACGTTGGTCTCTCCCGCGTTGTAGGCGGCCACCGCGAGCGTCTCGTCGCCGTCGTAGAGGTGGATCATGTAGCGCAGGTACCAGGACCCGTAGGAGATGTTCACCTGAGGGGTGGCCAGGTCGCCGAGCACGAACGCACTCCCGCCCGACTTCCGGGCGATGAAGCGGGCGGTCTCGGGCGTGATCTGCATGATGCCGCGGGCGCCGGCCGGTGAGGTGCGGTCCTCGAAGCGGGACTCCTCGTAGATCACCGCGGCGATGAGCGCGGGGTCGAGATCCTTGTCCTCGGCCTGCTGGCGAATGATGTCCTCGTGCTTCAGGGGGAGGACGATCTGGCGCACTGCCTCCTCGAAGGGCCCGTACCCGCCGGCCGCGAGCAGCGCCCCGCCGGTGAGAACCGCGGCGAAGGCGAGGGCGAGGACGCGCCGTCGCCTACCGCGGACCGGCTCTGCCCCCCGAGCGCGCCCGGAGCGCCGGTGCGACCGACTCGGCGCGCGGAAGCGCGCCTTCGATCTGCGCCTGGTGGCGATCAGGCTCAAGTCCCGATGGTGTCGAGCAGACCGGACATCCTCTCCCTCAACGCCTCGAGCGAGCCGTCGTTGTGGACCACGTGGTCCGCGCGCGCCTGCTTGTCATCCTGGCTGAGCTGGCGGGAGGTGCGCTCCTCGAGCGCGGAGTGCCCCCGGTCCCCGGCTCGCTCGGCGCGGACATCCTCGTCGGCCACCACGGCGATCGTCGCATCGAACACGGTCTCCATGCCGGCCTCGAAGAGCAGCGGCACCTCCACCACCGCGGCCCGGGGCGGCTCCGGACGCTCCACGAGCTCCGCGTACCAGCCCGCGATCCGCTCCCCCACCCGCGGCCAGAGCTCGCGCTCGAGCCAGGAGCGCTCGTCGGGGTCGGCGAACACCATCTCCCCCAGGCGCGAGCGGTCAACATCCCCGCCGGGGGCGATCCTCGGGCCGTAGCGCCCGACGAGCACGTCGCGCATCTCCTCGCCCGCGAGCAGGTCGTGGACCACCGCATCGCTCGACAGGGTGGCGGTCCCCAGGCCCTCGAGGGCGGCCAGCGCCTCGGACTTGCCTGAGGCGATCCCTCCGGTCATCCCGAGAAAGGGAATCCGGCTCGTGCCGTCGTCCGGGCCGTTCAGGTCTCGAGGTCGGAGAGCTCGGCGACCGCTTCGCGGTCGGGCTCGCCCTCGTCGGCGTCGAGGCCCACCGGGGCGTCCTCGCCGGCGGCTGCGGCTTCGGCGCTCGCGAGCGCGGGTGCGTCGTCGGCGCCGAATACGTCGTCGGAGAGACCGAGGTCGGGCACGTTGCTGAGGTCGGACTCGGAGATCTCCGGGCCGGGGCCGGACGCCGACTCCGCGGCGGTGCGCAGCGGCAGATCCTGTCCCTCGACGCGCTTGACGCTCAACGACAGGCGGCGGCGCTCGGTGTCGATCTCGAGGATGCGCACCTTGACGGTGTCGTCCTGGGCGACCACCTCGCGTGGGTTCTCGACGTGGTACTGCGCCAGCTCCGAGATGTGGACGAGGCCCTCGACCCCCTCCAGGATCTCGACGAACGCACCGAAGGAGACGACCTTGGTGACGCGGCCCTCGAGCTCGTCACCGACCGAGTAGGTGTCGACCACGCGCTGCCAGGGGTCCTCCTGGGTCTGCTTGAGGCCGAGCGATATCCGCTGGCGGTCGCGGTCGATGTCGAGCACCTTGACCGGCACGGTCTGCCCGATGGAGAGGATCTCCGAGGGGTGGTTGACGTGGCTCCACGAGAGCTCGGAGATGTGGATCAGCCCGTCGATGCCGTCGAGGTCGACGAACGCGCCGAAGTCGACGATGTTGGAGATCGAGCCCTCGACCACCTGGCCCGGCTGGAGCCGGTCGAGGATCTGCTGGCGGACCTCCTTGCGCTCCTCCTCGAGCACGGCGCGGCGGGAGAGCACGACGTTGTTGCGCGAGCGGTTGAGCTCGATCACCTTGCACGAGATCCCCTTGCCGAGGAACTCGTCGAGGTTCTGGACGCGGCGGATGTCGACCAGCGACGCGGGCAGGAAGCCGCGCACCCCGAGGTCGATGATCAGGCCGCCCTTGACCACCTCGATGACCGAGCCCTCCACCGGCTCGCCGGAGTCGGCGGCGGCCTCGATGCGGCGCCAGGCCTTCTCGAAGCGGGCGCGCTTCTTGGACATGATCAGGCGGCCGTCCTGATCCTCCTTGGTGAGGACGAGGGCGTCGACCTCCTCGCCGAGGGACACCTCCTCGTTGGGATCGACCGACTTGCGGATCGAGAGCTCGCTGAGGAGGATGACCCCCTCGGACTTGTAGCCCACGTCGATGAGCACCTCGTCGGGATCGATCCGGACGACGTTCCCGGTCACGACGTCGCCCTCGTCGAAGAGGACGAAGGTCGCGTCGTAGTTGGGGACGACCTCCCCGTCGATCTCGAGGAGCATCCCGTTGGATCCCTCGACGATCCTCGCGTCGGTGGCTGTCTCTGGCGGTGTAAGAG
>JACCZP010000334.1 GCA_013695885.1 Thermoleophilaceae bacterium
GCCCGGCGCTCGCGCTCCGCGGTCTCGGCGTCGAGGAGGAAGGTCTCGTTCTGGCGCCCGGCGCCAGCACGGGGGCCCGCGGCGGCGCCGGAGCCGGAGCTCGAGGCGGCCCCCACGCCGGCGGCCACCGCCGCGGCGTCGATCTCACCGGTATCGGCCTCCGCGCCGGCGCCGCCCTGCTCGCCGAGCCGGAACACGACCACCGTGATGTTGTCACGGCCCCCGTTGGCGTTGGCTATGCCCACCAGCTCCTGCGCGGCCTCGGTGAGCGAGGCGCCGGCCCTGAGCACCTGGCCCATGCGATCCTCGGTGACCATCCCGGTCAGGCCGTCGGAGCAGAGCAGGTAGACGTCGCCGTCGGCGGCGGGGAAGGTCAAGGTCTCGACCTCGACGTCCGGCTCGGGCCCGAGCGCACGGGTGATGATCGAGCGCTGCGGGTGATGCTCGGCGGCCTCGCGTGTCAGCTCGCCGCGGCGGACGTACTCCTCGACCAGTGAGTGGTCGGTGGTCAGCCGCTCGAGGTCGCCGTCGCGCAGGCGGTAGGCGCGCGAGTCGCCCACGTGTCCGATCGCCACGTCGTGGTCGCCGACGATCACCGCGGTGAGGGTCGTGCCCATGCCGGCTCGGGACTCGTCCTCGCGGGCCATGTCGTAGATGCGGCGGTTGGCCTCCTTGGCGATGCGCACCAACTCGCGCTCGGGACCCTCGGAGGGGTCGAGCCCCTCCTGGAAGGCCTCGACCGCGATCTGCGAGGCCACCTCCCCCGCGCGTGCCCCGCCCATGCCGTCAGCGACCGCGAATACGGGTGAGGACTCGTAGTACGAGTCCTCGTTGGTCTTCCTCTGTCGGCCGACGTCCGTGACGCCGGCCTCCTCGACGATGGCCAGTCCCACGTGGGCTACTCCTGGTAGCGGTACTCCGTCTCCCCTATGCGCACGGTATCGGCCACCGACAGCCGCTCCGGGCGCCGGAGCGGACGGCCGTTCAGGTAGGTGCCGTTGGTTGACCCTGCGTCCTCGACGTAGACGTGACCGCCGCGGAGGTACACGTGCGCGTGGGTGGAGGAGGCGAAGGAGTCCTGCACGGTGATGTCCGCGGTGGTCGCACGCCCGAGCATCAGGCTCTCACCGACCTCGAACGTGGTGCCGGGATCGTGGCCCATGGCCGCCACCACCTCGAGCCTGGGCAGGCCGCTCGGGCCACGCTCCTCCCGCTCGGTGCGACCGCGCCGGCGCCCGGGGCGACGCTCGCCGCCGGCGTCGGCGTATGCCTCCTCGGCCACGCCCGCCACGTCCCGGGACGCGCTGCGGGCGACGAGGATGAGGAACAGGTAGAGGACAGCCAGAAAGCCGAACTTGAGCAGAAGCGCGAGCGGATCTTCATCCACGAGAGCGCTTCTACTCGTTCTCGAAGGAGAGCTTGGCCAGCCCGAGCGTGATCTCGTCGCCCTCCGACAGCGACGCCTCCTCCACGCGCCGTCCGTTCAGCTTCACCCCGTTGGTCGACCCGAGGTCGGCCACCACCCAACCCTCGCCCGCGCGACGTACCTCGGCGTGGCGGCGCGAGACGTTGGGGTCGTCGATCACGACGTCGCATTCGCGCGAGCGACCGAGGACGAGGGTCTCGCCGGAGAGGACCGTGCGCTTGCCGTCGCCCACGAGCAGCGCACGGGCGGAGTCGCCCGCGCCCACCGAGAGCGGACGGGCCTCGCGGTCCGGCGAGTAGACCATCGTGTGCCCCACGTCGCCCTGCTCGGGCTGGCCGCCCTCCTCCTCGGGCGGCCGCACCATCTGGGCCTGGATGCCGAACTCCCCGAGACGCAGCCGATCGTCGGTCTCGAAGTCGATCCCCGGACGGGTGACGAGCGCGAGGCCCTCCTTGCGGGCATGCTCGAGCAGGTAGTCGGACAGCTCCTTCTTCAGCGCGTCCTCGTAGTTCTCGAACTGCTGGCGATCCTGCTCCGAGAGGTAGACCGTGAAACGATTCGGCACGTACACCCGCGAGATCGAGATCGCACGGTGCCCCTCCATCTCCTTGGCCAGCTTGCGCGCCAGCTCGACCGGCTGCACGTTCGACTTGAACACGCGTCCGAACGTGCCCTCGACGAGGCCCTCGATCTTCGATTCGATGGAGCGCATAAGGCTCATTCCGAAGCCATCCTACGCAAGACCGGGGCGGCCACCACCGCCGTGAGAGCGCCCAGAAGGGCCCCTCCCAGGGCCCCGCGTGGGTCGGTCGCGAGGCCCCACTCCGCGAGGTACTCGCCCATCGCCCGGTGCGCGAGCACGAGTCCCGCGGCCCACACCGCGCCGAGCAGGAGGTCCTGTCCCAACGAGCGCCCGCGCACGGCCAGGGGCAGCACGACGGCGAAGGCGACCCACGCCAGGGCGGGAAGAAGCGCCGGAGTCGTGAGAAGCGGCACGAGGCCATCGCGTACGGCGGCGCTCGCCGAGGCCGCGATGCGCGCGGGCGAGCCCGTGCCCTCGGGGGCGCCGAACACGAGCCGCTCGCCGCTCGCCACCTCGGCGAGCGCCACCCAGAGGAAAGCGCCCGCAGCGAGGCCCGCGCGCCGCAGGGTGCCCCGCGCGAGGCCGGCGAGCGCGCAGGAGGCGGGGCCGAGCGCAATCCATCCGAGAGCCACGGCCACGGCGGGGGCCGACCAGAGCGCCCCGGCGCGGGGAAGCAGCACGGGGACGCAGGACGCGGCGGCGGCGGCCATCACCGCGGCCCCCTGACGTTCGAGGTCGCCGAGCCCGAGCCACGCCACGATGCACCCGGCGGCAACGAGCCACCCGATGCGCGGGAGGAGCGCCACCGCAACGCCGACCCCGGCGCCGGCGGCCGCCGCCTCGACCGGGGGGCGCCCCGGCAAGAGGAGCTCGAGCGCGAGCACGGCGAGCGTCGCGGCCCCTGCTCCGGCGGCCAGGCGTGCCGCGAGGCGGCCGAGGCCGCGGGAGCGGGAGAGGCCCTCGGCGTAGGGGTCGTCGGCGCCCCTGCCCTCGAGGGGCGGCCGGCGCGCGGCCCGGTGATCGCGCGACGGGTCGGATGCCCCCGCCGCTCCTAGGCGCTCGACCCAGCCGCGCCGCGGACGGCGGGCGAGCCCGAAGCGTGCGATCGTGGCGGGCTCCTCGAGCCCGCCCTTGCCCGAGAGGGTGTTCACGGGCCGGGCCAGCCCCTCGCGGAGGTCGTCGAGCGTTCCGCGCCAGGCCGGATCGGGATCGAGTGCGCGGTCGACCGCCCGCGTCAGCCCGGCCGGGAGCTCGGGACGCGTGCGTCCGAGAGTGGGGAGCGGTGTCCCGACCCGGCGAGCGGTGTCGGCCAGCCCCTGGCCGCGCACCGGGTTCCAGCCCACCAGCGCCTCGTAGAGGGTGATGGCGAGCGCGTAGAGGTCGGCCTCACCCGAGACCTCGAGCCCCGCGGCCTGCTCGGGCGCCATGTAGGCGAGCGTGCCCACCACGTCACCGGTCTGGGTGAGCACGTCCTCGGAGGCGAGGCGCGAGGCGCCGAAGTCGGCGAGCTTCGCGAACCCGGCGCCCGCGGCGGGCTCGGCCACCACCATGATGTTCTGGGGCTTGACGTCGCGGTGGACGACGCCGCGGCCGTGCGCGTGGGCCAGGGCGTCGCACATGGCCTCGCCGACGCGGGCCACGTCGCGATCGGAGATCGCCCCGCCCTCGATCAGCTCCGCCAGGGTCCAACCGGGCACGTACTCGGACACGAGGTACGCGCGCTCGGCGTCGGAGCCGAGCTCATAGAGGGCCACTATGCCCGGATGGCCGAGACGGGCCGCGGCGCGTGCCTCGCGCTCGGTCCGAGCCCACGCTCCGAGCCCCTCGCGCGGCACGGACTTGAGCGCCACCTCGCGGTCGAGGCGCTCGTCGAGGGCGAGCCACACGACTCCGAAGCCGCCGGCCCCGAGTCGCTCCCCGAGGCGGTAGCGACCGATGACGAGTGCCCCGGGCTCGAGCCGCGGCGCTGCGGCCTCTCCGTCCAGGGAGAAGGTCCCGTTCTCGCCCGACGCCGCCGTCCGCGCCCGCGCCCGCGCCCGATCGTCCCGGAGGGCGTAGGTCGGCTCCCCCGCCACGTCGGGCTCGAGCCGCTCGGTGGTCCGCTCTCGTTCCATGGCGTCGGTGGCCTCTTCGCCCGCGGGTGGGTGGGACCTGCGAGCCACGGGTCGCTGCGCGGCCGGGTCCGAACGGCGGGACGGCCGACCCTGCGGTCATACTCCCATGCGCGGTCCGTCGGCCGAGGGGATCCCCCCCTCCCGGCGCCGCAGCCCAGAGAAGGTGTCCTACCAGCCCGACACCGTGCCCACGTCGCCGTCGCGCCCGCGCTCCACGCCACCACGGCGCCGTCCGCCCCCGCGGCCGGATCCCGCCATCCGCTCCCGTCAGGTGGTGGCCCTCGTCGTCGCTCTCGTGGTCATCCTGCTCCTGGTGCTCGGCGTCCGCTCGTGCCGGGACTCCCGTCGTGAGCGCGCGCTCACCGACTACGCGCAGGACTCCGGCGCCCTGACACAGGAGTCCGCGCAGCTCTCGGCCTCGCTCTTCGGGCTGCTGAAGAGCCCGGGCGACCGCAGTCCGGTGGAGATGCAGAGCACGGTCAACGGGCTCTCCGTCCAGGCGTCGCGACTGGCGGACCGTGCCGGGGCGGTCGAGGCGCCGGACGACCTCACCGACGGGCACGGTCAACTGGCCGAGGTGCTCGCCCTGCGGCGTGACGGGGTCGCGGGCGTCGCGCGGCAGTTGCCCACCGCGCTCGCCGACGAGGGTCGCCGGGAGGCGGCGCGCGCGATCTCCGGCGAGATGCAGGCCTTCCTGGCCAGCGATGTCCTCTACGCCCGACGGTTCCGCCCGGCGCTCGAACGGAGCTTCCGCGAGGAGGAGATCCCCGGTGGAGCCCAGGCCGCGAGCACGCCCTTCCTCCCGGACATCTCCTGGCTGCGGCCGGAGACCGTCGCCACCCGTCTGGGGCGGCTGCGCTCGGGGGTCGAGGACCGTGCGGCCACTCCCGGGGTCCACGGGGTCGCGCTCTCCGGGGTCACGGTCACGCCGGCCGGCACACGGCTGGCGCCGGCGACGCCGGTTCAGATCGCCGCCGCCGAGGGAATCGGCTTCGACGTCGAGGTGCAGAACCAGGGGGAGAGCGAGGAGGAGTTGGCCGTGCGACTCACGCTCTCGGGCGAGGGCATCGAGCCGCTCGAGCGGGACAAGGAGCTCGCCGAGCCACTCGCCGCCGGCGAGTCGGAGACGGTGTCCATACCCCTGGCCGAGACGCCGCCCACCGGGATGCCCGTGACCGTCGAGGTCGAGGTGGCACCTGTCCCGGGCGAGAGCGAGAAGGGCAACAACCGGGGATCGTTCGCGGTCACCTTCACACCGGCGGCCGCCGGCCCGGACTCGCAGTAGGCTCCCGCGGATGACGGATCTGATCAGCTCACCGACCGGCCTCGTCGCCCTCGGCGGCGCCGCCGGCGCGGTTATCGCCCTCCTTCTGGCTGTCGTGCTCGGGTTCAAGCTCCGGCGCCTGCGGCGGGCCCAGAAGGCGGTGCTCGGCGACCACGACCAACGCGACCTCGTCGCCCACGCCGCGCGCCTGGAAGAGGGTTTCGTCGACCTGCGCGAGATGGTCGAGCACTCGCTCACCGGCGCCGAGCAGCGCCTGGTCGACCTCG
>JACCZP010000265.1 GCA_013695885.1 Thermoleophilaceae bacterium
GAGTACCAGTAGCGCTCGAAGTCGATCTTCTCGGTGAAGACCATGATCTGCTTGAAGATCCACTGGTCGTCCTGAGCGCGGAAGAACGCGTACCACTTCGCACCGTACTCGAGCGAGGCCTCGGCCCACGGTTGCCAGATCTCCTGGAAGCGATCGGCCCGGAACGGCGTGCACTGCCAGACGATCTCGACCATCTGGTCGCCGGCGACGATGTCCGAGGACGTGGCGGCCTCGCCCTCGAGGGGGCCGGTCCCGGTCATCGCCCTGCGCCTCCCAGTGCGAGGCGCGGCGCGAGGCCCCGGCGCCTCACGCCCCGACCTCGGCGCGGATCGCGCCCGGCCCCTCCTCGGTGCGACCGAGGCCCTCCTCAGAGGCGCCCACGAGGATCGCGATCTTCCCGAGGTGCTGGTTGTCGCGCAGGAGCTGGTGGGCCTCGGCGACCGACTCGAAGCCCATCGTCCTCCACAGCACCGGGCGGATGAGGCTCTGCTCGATCAGCTCGTTGGCCTTGTTGGCCTGCCAGGCGTTGGCGAAGTGCGAGCCGATGATCTGCTTCTGGCGCATCCACAGGTAGCGCACGTCGAAATCGAGGTTGTAACCGCTCGTGGCGCCGCAGATGACGACCTTGCCGAAGGGCTTCACCGCCAGCACCGACGTGGGGAACGTGGCCCGTCCGGAGTGCTCGAAGACGATGTCGGGCGGGGCGCCGAGCTGCTCGGCCACCTCCTTGCAGAAGCGCCGCGACTCCTTGAACCGTGCCTTCTCCTCGTCGGGCGACTCGCCCCCGCGGCGAGCCATGCCGTCGTACTCGCGACGGTCGATGTAGCCCACCGCTCCGAGGCGCTCGACGAGCTCGCCCTTCCGCTCGGAGGAGACCACGCCGAGCGCCCGCGCCCCGGCGAGCTGGCAGAGCTGAACCGCGAAGACCCCGAGGCCGCCGGCCGCGCCCCACACGAGCACGCGGTCGCCGGCCTGGATGTTGCACTGGTCGATCAGCATCCGATAGGCCGTGAAGTAGGTGAGCCCGTAGGAGGCCGCCTCCTCCCACGTGAGGTTCTTCGGCTTGGGCAGGATCTGCTGGGCCTGCACCTTGCAGAACTGCGCGAACGAGCCCCAGGAGGTCTCGTAGCCCCAGATCTGCTGAGAGGGCGCGGCGAGCGGGTCGAGCCCGTGGACCTCGGGGTCCTCGTAGGAGGCCTGGTTGCAGTGCAGCACCACCTCGTCGCCGGGCTTCCAGCGGGTGACGCCATCGCCGCACTTCCAGACGATGCCCGAGGCGTCCGAGCCGCCGATGTGGTGGTCCTCCTCGGGGTGGTAGCGGAAGACCGACACCGGCTCGCCGAGCGCGGCCCACACGTTGTTGAAGTTGACCCCCGCGGCCATGACGCGGATGACCACCTCGAACGGGCCGGGCTCGGGCGGCTGGATGTCCTCGAGCTGGAAGGCGTCCCGGGGCTCGCCGAAGCGATCCTCGCGGATCACCCAGGCCGCCATCGACTCGGGCAGGGTGCCGGGCTCGACGTCCACCTCGGCGACGTTCTGGGGGTTCGCAGGGGGCGAAGCCCCCCGCGGTGTCAGGTCCGTCTGGGCCATTGCTGGTCGGTCCTCCCGTACAGGGGTCGGTGCCGGGGCGGCTACCCCGGGGTCCGCGGGCCGGCGGATGCTACCGGCGACGCCCCCGACGTCTCCGTGCGAGCGCTCCGCCGCGCACCTCGACGGCAAAGCGCCCTGGACGCTCAGGGCACCTGCACGTCGTCGCGGTTGCTCTGGCGGCCGCGTCCGACGAGGATCCGTCCGGGCTCGATGGTCCCGCGCTGGGCCTCCGGCGAGCCCGCGCTCAGCAGGTAGACCCCGTCAACGGACAGCGACCGCTGGAGGCTCGCGGTGTCAAGCGGGTTGATCGGCCCGACCGTCTCCCGGACGCCGTTGCCGGTGAGCGAGATCGTGTGCGACTCGTCGTCCTGGTTCGAGACCACGACGACGATGGGCCCGGTGCCGATGTTGTTCGGCTCGACGTCGACGCTGGTGCGGGTGATGACCGCGGTGAGCTGGATGGGCTGGGGCGGACGCGGCTCGTTCCGGAAGTCCTCGGTCCCGCAGGCCGTTCCCGACAGCCCGAGTGCCGCGACGGCGGCGGCGCCCAGCACGCGGGGCCGCGTCACGCAGTTGGGGATCCGTCCCCTCTGGACCTTCCTCCTCATCCGGGGCGGCACGCTATCCGAACCAGACGGACGTACGCGAGGCGAGGAGCCGGTCCACCTCGCGCTGGATGCGCCGCCGGACCTCTTCGGAGATCGAGCCGACGAGCGCCAGGTCGTCCGCGCCCTCGGGCCCGTAGGCCGTGAGATCGATCGGCTCTAGGAAGCGGATCTTGAGCTTGGCCGGGAGGTACATCAGGGCGGCGGCCAGTCCGAAGTGGGGGAAGGCGTGGTTCACCGGCACGTAGATGAGCCCGGTCAGGCGCTCGAGCGAGCGCGCGTGCGCGAAGATCGGCATGGCCTCCTCCGCGCCGACCACCGCCACCGGGACTATCGGCACGCCGGCCCGCAGCGCCGTGCGCACGAACCCGCCGCGCCCGAAGCGCCGCAGCTTGTAGCGCTGCCAGTAGAGCTTGCGCGTGCCCTTCTGCCCCTCGGGGAAGACGAGCGCGAGGCGCCCCTCGTCGGCGAGGAGCCGCTGGGCGTTGGCCGGATGCGCCGGCACGAGGCCGAGCTTCGTGGCGAGCATGCCGACCCCGGGATAGCCCTTGAACCAGTGCTCTCCCAGCACGTAGACCGGGCGTGGCGCGGGGTGCTCGTGGCGGATGGCCTGCATGATCATCGGCGCGTCCGGGGGGAGCGCTCCGGAGTGGTTCGACACGATCAGGGCGCCGCCTGCCCGGGGGACGTTCTCGACCCCCTCCTGCTCGACCCGGAACCAGTAGCGATAGTAGAAGTCGAGCACCGGCTCGATGAGGCCGACCACGCGCTCGGACCGCCCCCAGTCGTCCACCTCCCGCGCCGGCTCGGTGGCGGGCAGCAGCGCTCGCTCGGGCTCGGTGGGGGCCGAGCGCGTGGGGGGCGCGACGGGGTCGCCGCGCAGGGAGTCTGGACGGGGATCGAACGGGGCCGGGCCCTCCTCCGATCCGGCCGGCGCCCCGAGCGGGCCGCCGAGCAGAGGGCTCGTCGAGGCGAGGCGCCCGCGCGGCTCCTGCGCCCGCCGTCTGCTGGCCCGCGCCTCCATCCAGGGTCAGGCGAACGGCAGGGCGACGACCTCGGCACCGAGCCCGCGCTCGCCCACCGTCACGTGGTCGCCCGGATCGGCCTCGCGGCGGACGAGCGCGAGCGCGATCGGCCCGTGCTCGGGCGAGACGCAGGTCGAGCCGAGGCGCCCGAGCTCTTTCTCCTCGAGCCGGATCGGCTCCCCCGAGCGCGCCGGCTCGGAGAGCCGCAGGCCACGCAGGTGGCGGTTGGGGCGACCCTTGTAGTGCAGGCGCGCGACGGTCTCCTGGCCTACGTAGCAGCCCTTCGTGAACGAGACCGCGCGCTCGTTCAGGCCCGCCTCCTGGGGGATGGTCGAGCCGTCGAGCTCGAGCCCGAGGCGCGGCCGCCCCGACTCGATCCGCACGCACTCGGCCGCCTCGGCGCCGACCTCGGGGACGCCGAGAGCGGTCCGCACCGCGGCGGCCGCGGTCGACGGGCAGAGCACGTCGACGCCCACGTCGGTGGCCACGTAGATGCCGTGCTCGCCCTCCACCCATGTGTGCTCGCGCTCGGCGGGGGATGTGTCGAGAACCTCACGCGCCGCGGGGCCGACCAGCGAGAGGATGGCCATCGCCTTCGTCTCGTCCTCGGAGCGCACGTCGCGTCCGATGGAGTACATGCGGACGGTCTGGGACAGCGGGCCCAGACCGGCGGACTCGGTGTCGAGGCGCAGCCAGTCGGGGCCGCGGAGCACTCGCAGGTCGGCCCGGATCCGGCCCTTCGGGTCGAGCAGCGTGGCGTAGCAGCCCTCGCCCACCGCGAGGGCCTCGACGTCGTTCGAGACCTGGCCCTGGAGGAACTCCGCCGCCTCGGCGCCCGTCAGCCGGAGCTTGCCGCGCTCGGAGCGGTCGACGAGCCCGACCTCGCGGCGCAGGAGCTCGTGATCCGACGAGGGGACGGCTGTCGGCCGGGCGGTGGGCACGGCGTGGAGTCTAGGTCGGGCAACTACGATCCCGGGCCGTGCTGGCGCCCGAGTTCAAGCGGATCGTGGAGGCCCTTCCTCCGGACTGGACGCACCTCGAGCTGGACCTGCGGATCTTCGAGGAGCACCGCTACATCGAGGCGGCCACGCTGCTCGTCCAGGTGAACGCCCAGCCCTACTCCCACCACGACTGGCACTTCCGCCTCCTGGTCGCCCACGACTTCGGCCACGCCGCCGCCGCGGAGACCGTCCACGGCACCCTCACCCTGCTCGACCACGAGGCGATCCGCGGCGAGCTGGCGCTGCGGGAGGTGCGCTCGGGCCGGGTGGAGGTGTGGCCCATGTGGGGGCGCCCGGAGTCCGCGCGCGAGGAGTTCCGCCGGCGCCGGTGGCAGTAGGGGGCCAGGCGCCCATGCCCCGGATCGCCGTCCTCTGCCCGGACCTGCTGTTCGGGTCGCGGATCGAGGGCACGCTGGGCGCCGCCGGGCACGCGGTCGAGCGCTTCGGCGACGGTGCGGCGGTTCGGGCAGCCACGCCCGGATCCGATCTGCTCGTGGTGGATCTGACCACCGACGACGTGGAGCGCTGCGCGATGGTCGCCTCGATGCGGACCGGCGGTGAGCTCGACGGGGTTCCGGCGCTCGGCTTCTACTCCCACGTGGAGGTCGACGTGCGCCGCCGCGCGGAGGAAGCGGGCTTCGACATGGTCGTGCCCCGCTCGCGCATGGCGCGCGAGATGCCGGCGCTGGTCGAGCGCCTGACCGGCGGAGGTCACTCCCCGCCGGACGCCACCACGCTGTAGTCGAATCCCTCGCGCGGCTCGGGGCGGCGCAGGATCCCGAAGCGGCGGTCGAAACGTGCCCAGCCCTCGATGACCTCCGGGTCGAGCACGAGGGGCGGGCTGAACGCCGGCCGCAGGGCATCGAACTGGGCTCGCACTAGCGCCTGGTCGGCCGCGGAGAGACGGGCGATGTTGCGGATGGCGGGCTCGGGGTCGCGCAGGGCAGACTCGGTGCCCGCCCGGATGGCCGCGACCGCGCGTCCGATCAGCTCCCGGTCCTCGCTGAGCGTCTCGCGCGTGGTGGCCAGCACGAGCTCCGGATACCTCGGCGCCACCCGGTCCAGGCGCAGCTCGGTCGTACGGATTCCCTTCTCGCGGATGGCCACCCCCTCGACGTTCCAGAACGCGGTCACGGCGTCGAGCTTCCCGGCGACGAAGTTCGACACCGCGGAGAAGCCGACCGTGACCCGGCGCACGCGATCGGGGTCGCCCCCGTCGTCCTCGACGAGCGCGCGGAGCACCGCATCGTCGGAGGGAAGCCCGGCCACGCCCACGAGGCGACCCTCGAGGTCGCGCGGGCGCCGGATGCCCTCGCGGGCGATGACCGCGGCGAGTGGCCGCTGCACGAGCGCGGCCACCCCGATCACGTCCTCGCCGCGCTCGCGCGCCAGGCCGAGGTCGTGGATGTCCACCACCGCGAGGTCGGCGCGGCCGGCCACCAGGGTCCGCAGCGAGTCGGCGGAGTTCGTGGGCGGTCGAACCCTGAGGGCGACCCCCCGCGGGCGATCGAGGCGGCTGCGGCTGGCCGTGTAGATGCCGGCGTGCGCGGCGTTCGGGGTGAAGTCGAGCGCGAGGCGCACGTCGCGAGGAGCGGTGGGCTCGGGGGGCATCTCGCTCACGTCCTCCTGCCCGGCCCGCGCGCACGCGGCGGTGAGCAGGACGAGGACGACGGCGAGTGCGACGACGGCGTGCCGAGAAACGAGGAGCATGGGCGGCAGAACGGTAGAGCCGTACACTCCGCGGCCCGGGATGGTCGCAGCGGGGTCGACATCGAGTGCGGCGGCGCCGCGCCAATGAGCACGCCGATCGCCGGCTCCGGTGCCGAGGTCCTGGGCCTGCTGGAGGAGGTCGAGGCCGGCCGCCTGAGCCCCGTCGAGGCACTCGAGCGACTGAGCACGCAGCCCTTCCGTGACCTCGGCTTCGCACGCGTGGACACCCATCGCGAGCTGCGTCAAGGCGCCCCCGAGGCGGTGCTGGCCGAGGGCAAGACCCCCGCCGAGGTGCAGACCATCGTCTCCGCGATGCTCGAGGACGGAGCCGGGTCGGTGATGGTCACCCGAGCGAGCGCCGAGGCACGCGCCGCGGTGCGCCGGGTGGCGCCCGACGCCGAGGAGGATGAGCGTGCCGGCCTCGCATGGGTCGCACGGCGGACGCCCGTCGAGTGCGGGCTCGTGGCCATCGTCTCCGGCGGTACCTCCGACCGCCCTGCGGTCCGCGAGGCCGAGGTGCGGGCGCGACTGCTCGGCGCCGGGGTGGCCACTCACGAGGACGCGGGGGTGGCCGGCCTGCACCGCCTGCTTCCCGTGCTCGAGGACCTGCGGCGCGCGGACTGCGTGGTGGTGGTGGCGGGTCAGGACGCGGCGCTGTGCTCGGTGATCGGAGGGTTGGTGAGCGCGCCGGTGATCGGAGTGCCCACCTCCGCCGGCTACGGGGTGGCCTTCGGCGGACTGACCGCGCTGGCGTCAATGCTCGCCTCGTGCGCGGCAGGCGTGGCCGTGGTGGGCATCGACGACGGGTTCGGCGCGGGCACGATCGCTGCCCGGGTGGCGCGGGCCGCCGGCGGTGCGCTATGAGCCGGCTCCTCTACCTGGACTGCGTAGGCGGTGCGGCGGGCGACATGGTGCTCGGTGCGCTGCTCGATGCGGGCGCATCGGTCGAGCGGGTGCGCAGCGGCCTGGCCGGGCTCGGGGTGCCGGGGCTCGAGCTGTGCGTCGGCAGGACCACCCGCCAGGGCATCGACGCGGCGAGGGTCGAGGTGCGCGCGGGCGCAGGCCAGCCCCACCGGCGGTGGAGGGACGTGCGCGAGATGATCACGGGTGCGGGATTGCCCGAGCGAGCCGCAGAGCGGGCGCTTGAGGTCTTCCGGCGGCTGGCCGAGGCCGAAGGGAGCGTGCACGGGGTCCCGGTCGACGAGGTCCGCTTCCACGAGGTGGGGGAGGCCGACGCCCTGGCCGAGGTGTGCGGCGCGGCGCTGGCGCTCGAGGATCTCGACGTAGAGCGGGTGCGCTGCTCGCCGCTCGCACTCGGACGGGGGACCGTGGAGGCGGCGCACGGCCGGCTCCCGCTGCCCGCCCCGGCAGTGCTCGAGCTCCTGAGGGGCGCGCCGGTGCACGGCTCGGACGCCGGCGCCGAGACCGTCACGCCGACGGGCGCGGCGCTGTGCGTGGCGCTGTCCGAGGGCTTCGGCGATATCCCGCCCATGCGCCTCGAGGTGGTGGGCAACGGCGCGGGCGCGCGGGACCGCGGTCCGGTGCCGAATCTGGTGCGCGCGCTGGTGGGCGAGCCGCTTGCGGCGGGCGACGGCGGCTCCGAAGGCCGCGTGTCCCTCCTCGAGACGAACCTCGACGACGTGGCCGGGGAGCTGCTCCCCGACGCCGCCGCGGCCTCGTTCGCGGCGGGGGCCCTCGACGTGTGGACCACGCCGGTCCAGATGAAGAAGGGACGGCCGGGTGTCGTGCTCTCCGCGCTCGTGCGCCCCGAGCGCGAGCGCGCGGTGGCCCGGGCCATGGTGCGCGAGACCGGCACGCTGGGAGTGCGCACGACCGAGGTGCGGCGCCTCGAGCTCGATCGCGAGTGGCGGACCGTCAGGGTGGGCGGCGAGGCCGTGCGCGTCAAGGTCGGGCGCCTCGACGGGGTGCAGATGAGCGTCGCCCCCGAGCACGAGGACTGCCGCCGGGCGGCCGAGCGGACGGGACGCAGCGTGCGCACGGTCTGGGCGGAGGCGCTCGCCGCCGCCTCCGGCGACAGGAAGCCCGGCCACGATGGCTGACCTCGACCGCCGCCGCGAGGCGCTCGAGCAACGTCTGCGTGAGCTCGGCAGCGTGGTCGTGGCCCTCTCCGGGGGCGTCGACTCGTCGCTCGTGGCCGCGCTCGCTGCACGTGCGCTCGGGCCGAGGGCCGTCGCGGTCACCGCGGTATCCCCGGCGCTCGCCACCGGGGAGCTCGACGGCGCGGCTCGCGTGGCCGCCGCCGTGGGCATCGCGCACGAGACCGTCACCACCGCCGAGCTGGCGCGCGAGGGCTACCGCCGCAACGGCCCCGACCGCTGCTACCACTGCAAGTCGGAGCTCTACGAGAGCCTGGCCGCGCGCGCCGCGGCGGCCGGCGGCGCCACCGTGCTCTCGGGCGCGAACGCCGACGACCTCGGGGACTGGCGCCCCGGTCTACGGGCCGCCGCGGAGCGCGGCGTCGTCCACCCTCTCGTCGAGGCGGAGCTCGGGAAGGCCGAGGTGCGCGAGCTGGCGCGCCGGTTGGGGGTCCCCAGCGCGGAGAAGGCGGCCAGCCCGTGCCTGGCGTCGCGCGTGCCCTACGGGACGCCGGTCGATCCCGGCACCCTGCGCCGCATCGATCGGGCCGAGCGCGCGGTACGCGACCTCGGCTACGGGCCGCCCCTGCGGGTGCGCCACCACGGCGAGCTCGGCCGGGTCGAGCTCGGCGAGATCGACCTGGGCCGAGCGCTCACCCCCCACGGCGGGAGGGAGATCGCCGAGGCCCTGCGCTCCGCGGGCTACGCCCGCGCGGAGGTGGCCGCAGAGCCCTTTCGCTCGGGCTCGCTGAACGTGTCGCCGCGCGCAGGAAGGGAGGCGCCGGTCTCGAGCACCTGTTGAGGCCGCCCGAGGAGGTATCCCTGCGCGCCCTGCACGGGGATCCCCCCGCCGCCGGCCTCGCGGACGAGCGCCAACATCTCCGGGGTCTCGATGCCCTCGGCGATCACGAACGCCTCGATCTCGCGCGCGAACGACACGATGGAGACGAGCATCGCCCGTCCCGCCCGGTCCTCGAGGGCCGAGGCGATCACCTCGCGGTCGATCTTGACGAAGTCGACCGTGAGCCGGCGCAGCATCTCGAGGCCGGAGTTGCCGGCGCCCACGTCGTCGAGCGCCACCTTGAAGCCGAGCTCGCGCAGTCGCGTGACCTCCGGCACGATCGCCGCGACCGCGGCTCCGGAGCGCTCGGAGATCTCCACCACGAGCCGACCGGGGTCGAGGCCTACGGCCCCCGCCCCCTCCCGGAGGCGGTCGGCGGCCCCGGGCATCTGGGTCAGCGTGCAGGGCGCGAAGTTCAGGAACAGCAGCGAGTCCGCCGGCAGCTCGCCGGCGCGCCGTAGGGCCGCGGCCCTGCATATCGCGTCGAGGTCGCACTCGTGGCCGATGCTCTCGGCAACGCGGAAGGCCTCGAGAGGCCCTTCGAGCCCGTAGGAGGCGGTGGGTCGGGCCAGCGCCTCGTATCCGAGAACGGTCTCGGTCCCGAGGTCCCAGATCGGCTGGAAGGCCATCCCCACCTGCCCGTCGTCCATCAGCGCCCGCAGCGCGCGGGCGTGCTCCATGGTCACGACGGGGTCAGGCCGGCGCATGTCCCCGAACGACACGCGGACGTTGCGCCCGCGGCGCTTGGCCTCGTAGACGGCCGAGTCCGCCCGACCCCAGAGCGCGTCCGAGCGCTCGCCCGCCTTCGCGGCGGCCGCATGGCCGATGCTCACGGTGACGCCGGGGAGCCGCTCGGCGATGTCGTTGCGCACCCGCTCGAGCGCCGTTCGCGCCGACTTGCGGTCGGTGCGGGGCAGCAGGAGCGCGAACTCGTCGCCGCCGATGCGGAAGGCGCGGTCGCCCTGGCGCGCTGAACTGAGAATCCGGCTGAGCTCCGCGAGCACCCGGTCCCCGTGGAGGTGGCCGTGCCGGTCGTTCACGAACTTGAAGTCGTCCACGTCGATGACCGCGAGCTCGAGCGGGGTGCGGTGGCGGGCGGCATCGGCCACCGCCCGGTGGAGCTCCTCCTTGAAGGCACGGTGGTTCTCGAGGTCGGTGAGCCCGTCGCGACGGGCTCGCTGCAGCGCCGCCCGGTGGAGGGCGTTCACACGCCGACCGCCCACGAGGTAGAAGATCGGCAGCGAGAGCGGGAGGCCGACGAGCACGAACAGGATGAGCCCCACGCGTAGCTCGTCCACGGCCTGGCTGAGCTCGGCGCCGTCGCGATCCACCTGGAGCGCCAGGCGCCGGCCGCCGACGCTCACGGGCGCCACGAACGAGAGATCGCCCTGCTCGCGCTCGGCCAGCTCGGCACCGGAGCCGGTGCCCCGGGCGACCGCCCGGGCGAAGGGCTCCGTGTCGCGCTCGCCCACCTGCGAGCGCTCGCCTGCGGCCACGACCCTCCCGCGCCGGTCGATCAGGAGGGCAAGCTCGACTCCCGGCCGTCCGGCGATGTCACGCAGCCGGGCGGACACCTCGCGCATCCCCTCGCGGCGGGTGCCCACGCGCGCGGCGCGTGCGAGCGAACGGGCGTCGGCGGCCTGTGCGGCGGTCTGCTCGGCGACGTAGCGCTCCTCGATCAACCGAGGCACCACGAAGTACGCGACCGCGCCGGACACGAGGAGGGTGACGGCGACCGCCAGCAGGAGCCGCCGAATCAGGCTCGGCTCGTGGCGCTCCCCGGGAACGCGAGCGACGGCCTTAGCCCCCTGTCCGGCTGCGTCCAAGCCAACAAGTGTAGATCGGAACTAACCTGAACGCGCCCGCGCCGCCGCGCGCCGCCGCTACCTTTCGCGCGTGCCCGCGCGCGGGTCAAGCGCCGGGCGCAGAAGGGCCACCAGGGCGTCGCACTGGCGGCGCAGGGCCACTTCGCCGAGCGGGTCCTCGCCGGTCAGCTTCAGCCGGAAGGGTGCGTCCGAGAAGTACGTGAGCACCGATCCGTAGACGACCTGCATGAGCTCGAGCGGATCGTGCGGGCGGAGCCGCCCGGCGGCGGTCTCGCGCTCCAGGAACGCGACCGATCGCTCGAGGAACGGGAGCAGGAACTCGGCGATCGCGTCCTCGAGTCGCCCACCGCCCTCGAGCGCCTCGCGGCGAACGATCCGCACGAAGTCCTGGTGGTCCTCGAAGAAGCGGAACCCGGCCTCGACGAGCGCGGCCACCTGCTCGAAGCCGCGGAGTGGGTTCTCGATGGCGAGGCGCGTCTCCTCGGCCCAGTCGCCCACCGCCTGCTCGATCACCGCTCGGTAGAGGCCCTCCTTGGATGAGAAGTAGTAGAGGAGGGTGGGGTGGCGAAGGCCGGCCCGCCCGGCGATGGCCTGGAGACGCGCGCCCGCGAAGCCCCGGTCCGCGAACTCCGAGCGGGCCACTTCGAGTATGCGCTCCCGAGAGGACGCCTCCCCGATGACCGGTGCGCCTGCCTTCGCACTCATCCCGCGGGCAGCGTACTGACAAGTCAGTAGAGGAGAGGTAAGGTGCCGAGCGGTGGTTGGGGAGGAGCACGGAGAGCCCCTGGCGGAGCGCCTCGCCGGCAAGACGCTGCTCCTGACCGGCGCGACCGGGTTTGTCGGCAAGGCCGTGCTCTCCGCGTGTCTGCGTGCGATCCCCGACCTCGGCGCCCTGCGGCTCCTGGTGCGCGCCGCCGACGACGAGGGCGCACGAGCACGGCTCGAGGACCAGATCCTCTCGCCCGGGGCCCTCTCCGACGACGCGGACCCCGAGCGCTGGATCGAGGACGGACGCCTCAGCGCCGAGGCCGCCGACCTCTCGGTCGAGGGCCTCGGACGGAGCGAGCCGCTCGACCTCGCCGACGTGGACGCGGTCATCCACTGCGCGGCGTCGGTGGCCTTCGACGACCCGCTCGACCGCATGCTCGAGATGAACGTGATCGGCACCGGACGCCTGGCCGAGCTGGTGCGCGCCGGCAGTCCCACTGCTGCGTTCGTACACGTCTCCACCGCGTACGCGGCCGGCATGCGCACGGGGCTCGTGCTCGAGCGCCCCTCTGGACGCACGCCCGCCGAGCCGGAGGTGGATCTCGATGCCGAGCTCGACGTGGCCCGCGCCTGGCGGCGCGAGCTCGAGGTCGAATCGCGGCTTCCCGAGCACCAGCGGCGCTTCGTGTCCGACGCCCACCAGGAGATCGGGCCGGCGGGGGCGCCGGCGGTGGGCGCCCGCGCCGAGGAGGCCCGGCGGGCGTGGGTCGGCGCCCAGCTGGTCGAGCGCGGCCGGGAGCGCTGCCGGGCGCTTGGATGGTCGGACGCCTACGGCTTCTCGAAGGCCCTCGGCGAGCGTGCGCTGCTCGACGCGGGGATCGAGCGGACCACGATCGTGCGCCCCAGCATCATCGAGTCCGCGCTGCGGTGGCCGCGGCCGGGGTGGCTCGAGGGACTCAAGGTGGCCGACCCGGTGATCCTCGCCTACGGGCGGGGGCTCATCCCCCGCTTCCCCGCGAACCCGGCCGTGCGCTTCGACCTCATCCCCGTCGACTTCGTGGCCAACGCCTGCCTGGCCGCCGCCGCCCACCCGCCGCGCCGCGGTCCGCGCACGGTGGCGGTGGTCAGCGGCTCGCGCCGCCCGCTCGAGGTGGGGCGCGTGGTGGAGATGTTCACCGAGTACTTCCGCGAGCGGCCGTTCCCCGACGAGGAGGGGATTCCGGTCGAGGTGGGCGACGTGCCGCTCATCCCCATCGGCCGGGCCATGCGTCAGATCGCCGCCGGCGAGCGGGCGGTCCGATTCGGCCGTCGCCTGCTCGACCGCGTCCCCGTGCCGCGCTCCGACGAGGTCGAGCGCCGCCTTCACCGCGATCGGCGCCGGCTCGAGCGCCTACGGCGGCTGTCGGAGATCTACGGCCCCTATGTCGAGCTCGACTGCGTGTTCGACGACTCGCACGCCGAGGAGCTTCGCCGGACCCTCCACCCCGACGACCGCGAGACGTTCGGCTTCGACCCGGCGGACCTCGACTGGGACGAGTACGTCAAGGACATCCACCTGCCGTCGCTCCGGGAGATGGTCGGTGTCCCCACCCCGGGGCCGCGGCCGGTGGCCCGCCCGCAGCCCAGTCCGGCGATCGCCGATGGGCCGCCCGCGGTGGCCTTCTTCGACGTCGAGGGGGTGGTGCTCGGGACCACCGTGGCCCACTTCTACGCGTGGCTTCGCACCCGGGAGATGCCACGCGCCGACCGCGCGCTGTGGACCCTCGGCCTGGCCGCGCGGGCGCCGGGCTACATCGTGGCCGACCGCCGTTCGCGGGCTGCGTTCAACCGCAGCTTCTACCGCAACTACCGCGGCCTGCCCGCCGACGAGCTCCGTGAGCAGGCCGCCGAGGCGCTGTCGGAGTTCATCCTCCCTCGCGTGCACCAGGCGGCGATCCGCCGCGTGCGCGCGCACCGCTCGCGCGGTGACCGGGTCGTGCTGCTGACCGGCGCGCTCGACTTCCTCGTCGACTCGCTGCGCCACCTGGGCGACGAGGTGGTGGCCGCCCGCCTCATCGAGCGTCGGGGCGCGTTCACCGGAGAGCTTGCCGACCCGCCGCTCACCGCCGACGGGCGCGCCTCGGCGGCCGCGCGCATCGCCGCCGAGCGCGGCGTCGACCTCGCCGACTGCCACGCCTACGCCGACGCCGCCTCGGACCTTCCCCTGCTCGAGGCGGTCGGCCATCCCCACGCGGTGAACCCGGACTTCCGGCTGGCGCGCGAGGCCCGCCGCCGGCGCTGGCCGGTACTCGAGTGGGAGGCCGAGCCCGGCGCGCGCACGCGCCCGGCCGAGCCGGCGGGCGTCTAGTGCTGGCCCTGGAGTACACGCCCTCGGCGCCCCGCCACCTGGCCGCCCGGGTG
>JACCZP010000277.1 GCA_013695885.1 Thermoleophilaceae bacterium
CCCACCAGCAGCCAGTGGGCCATCACGGCCTCGATCCGCCCGTCGGCGATCAGCAGCGCCGCTCGGCCTGGGAGTCGTGCCCGGACGGCGGCCATGTAGGCCATGGCCGGTGGTGCGAGCACCGACCTCAGGTAGTCGCGGCGCGCGCGTGGCACGGACAGCCCCCGACGCAGGCCCGGCTCGAGCGTCCCGACGCGCTCGAGCGTTACCGGGAAGGTGGAGGAGACGAGGGTGCGGCGCTCGAGGCCTCGCGCCTGCAGCGCGGCGACCAGCTCGGGCTCGAACCCCGGATGCTTTACGTCGACGTCGAGCTCGATGTCGACGTAGTCGGGGCCGGCCAGGTGGTCGAGGCCCGCGTCGAGCGAGACCGGGTTTCGCGCGGCGGCGTCCTCGGGATCGTGAGCGAGGACGAGGCGCCCGGCGGCGTCACGCAGCACGTCGAACTCGATCATGTCGACGCCGGACTCGAGCGCGGCGTCGAAGGATGGCGGCGTGTTCCCCTCCGCGAGCGCGGCCGCGCCCTTGTGGCCGACGCGAAGGAGCGCCGAGAGGTGCTCCGGACGTCCGGCGCGTGCCGGGGCCCGGCGGCGAGCGCTCCTCAGCGCTGGCACGACGGGCACCAGAACGTGTTGCGGTTGTCCTCGCCCTGGCCACGTGAGCGGATCGGAGTTGCGCAGCGCCGGCACGGAAGCCCCTGGCGGCCGTGTACCCAGTAGCGGGTGGAGCCGCCGGGGCTCGCGCGGTGGGCCTCCACGGTCACGATCCGCCCGCCGCGCTCGGCGGAGAGCGCCATCAGCGGGCGCGAGCGCTCGACGATGCCGAGGACCTCCTCGTCGGAGAGGTCGGCCGCCGCCCGCCACGGGTCGATGCCGCCAATGAAGCACCCCTCGTTCTTCCACACGTTGCCGAAGCCGGCCAGGAGGCGCTGGTCGAGCAGCGCGACGCCGATGGCGCGCGTCCCCTCGTCGGCGCGCAGCCGGCGCATGAAGGCCGCGGGATCGAACTCCTCGTCCAGCACGTCGGGGCCGAGGGCGGCAAGACGCCGGTCGAAGCGCGTGCGGCCCTCGGTCATGAGCTCGAGCACGGGCCCGTCGAACTCCACGACCTCGTGCTCGGAGGTTCGGATGACCAGCCACGCGCGGTGGGGCGCGCGCCGCCACCGCGCGCCGCGGCGGTATACCCCCCACCTCCCGGTCATGCGCAGGTGCGAGTGAAGCGTGAGGCCGCCCTCGAACCGCACGAACAGGTGCTTGCCCCGGGCGTCGACGCGACGGACGCCGCGCCCGGCCAGGCGCTCGGGCCAGCGGTCCATGTCGTGCCGGGGGTGTGGGGCCTCGATCGACTCGATGGCCCGGCCGACGAGGGCGGCGCCCACGCGACTGGCGGCATGGTGGATCGTGTCGCCCTCGGGCACGCGGCAAGCCCTAGTGGTCGATCCGACAGGTCCTGCACCGCGGGGTCACGGGCCGTCGCGCTCGCGCGGCGGGACGACCGTGACCGATCGCGCCGTGTCCTCGCCGCCGGTGCGCGGCGCGGACTCCACGACCACCTCCTGTCCGGGTCGGATGGCCGACGGGGGCGCAGGGCGCCCGAGGGCGACCCGCGAATCGGAGGCGGTGCGCAGCTTCACGGTCTGCCCGTCGGCCTCGCGGACGTAGATCGCGTTCCCGCGGACGGCGATGATGCGGCCCGCGGTCAGCCCGTCGTCGTCCGAGGGGCGCGACCCACCTCCCCCGGTCGGAGCGGGCGCCGGCGCCGAGCCACCGAGGAACTTCTGGAGCTGGATGCCGGCGAGCAGGAAGACGAAGGCGATCAGCAGGCCACCGAGGACAGCAGTGAGACCGGGCACCCGCCGGGCAGGCGGCGCGGGAGTCGCGCCGGTCTCCTCGGGCGGCTCGAGCTCCCCCTCGGCGAGGCGATCCTGCTCGCGCTCGTCGGCGAGGTGCTGCTCGTAGGCGGCGTCGGGGTAGGGCTCGTGGGAGGTGGTCATTCGAAGCGCAGGGCGTCGATCGGCCGCATCGAGGCGGCGCGGTTGGCGGGATAGGAGCCGAAGAAGAGGCCGACGAGCATGGAGACGCCGAAGGCCACGAGCACCGAGGTCCACGTGACCACGGGCTGGAAGGCCTCGGTGCCGATCTGGGCGACCCCGACGCCCACGGCCACCCCGATCAGCCCGCCGAGGCTCGAGAGCATGAGCGCCTCGAGCAGGAACTGCCCGACGATGTGGATCCGCTGGGCGCCGATGGCCTTGCGGATCCCGATCTCGCGCGTGCGCTCGGACACGGTGACCAGCATGATGTTCATCACCCCGATGCCTCCCACGAGGAGGGAGATACCCGCCACCGCGCCCAGCAGCAGGCGCAGCAGGCCGAAGGTGGTGTCGGCCACCGCCCGGATCTGGGCCTGGTTGAAGATCTGGAAGTCCGCCTCACCGGGATCCTCGATGTCGTGCTCCGCGAGCAGGGTCTCGCGTGTCGTGGTCTCGGCCAGCGTGGTGGTCTCCTGAGAGGTGGCCTGCACGAGTATCTGCCCGAGCTCGGCGCCGGTTCCGGTCAGGTTGCTCTCGGCGGCGCCGAAGGGCACGAGTATCACGTCGTCCTCGTCGAAGGGCCCTCCGCCCCCCTGGGCCTTGAGCAGCCCGATCACCTCGAAGCGCCGTCCGTTGACCGAGATTCGCTGCCCGAGCGGGTTCTCGCTCCCGAAGAGCTCGCGCGACACCGTCCGCCCGAGGATGACCACGCGCTCGCGCCGGCGCTCGTCCTCGGCGTCCCAGGCCCGGCCGGCGTCGACCCGCACGTTCTGCGCGGCGAGGTAGTCGAGGGTGGTGCCCGCGAATGAGCTCGGGGCGTAGGTCGCTCCCCGCCAGGTGAGCGTGACCCCCGTGTTGAGGACGGGCACCGCGCGAAGGATGCCGCCGCCGGCGCCGCGATCCTGGAGGGCCTGGACGTCGTCGAGGGACAGCTCGATGTCGCGGCTCTGAGTGCCGGTCTGGTTCGGCCCCACCTCGCCGCGGCGCAGGACGGTGAGAACATTGGTGCCGAGATCCTCCAGCTCGCCGGCGATCGCGCCCTGCGCCCCGCGTCCGACGGCCAGGAGGATGATCACCGAGGACACGCCGATGATCAGTCCGAGCATGGTCAGCGCCGAGCGCAGGCGATTGCCCAGAATGGCTCGCACCGCGATGCGGGCGGAGTCCCGGATCACGCCGGCAGCGCTTCGGTGTGGGCGGTGCGCGCGGCGAGACCCGGCGGGACGTCGTACGCGCCCGTGCGGCGCTCGTCGCTCACCACGCGACCGTCGTGCAGGCGCACCACCCGCTTGGCGTAGCGCGAGACCTCCTCCTCGTGGGTGATGAGCACCACCGTGCGACCCTGGGCGTTCAGCTCCGAGAACAGCTCGAGCACACTCGCGGTCGAGACCGAGTCGAGCGCCCCGGTGGGCTCGTCGGCCAGCAGTAGCGCCGGGTCGGTGACGATCGCGCGGGCAATGGCCACCCGCTGCTGCTGGCCTCCGGACAGCTCGGACGGCTGATGGTCGAGCCGGTCACCGAGGCCCACGCTCTCGAGGGCCTCGGTGGCCAGGCGGCGGCGCTCACGGCGCGCGACCCCGGCGTAGACGAGCGGCAGCTCCACGTTCTCGAGCGCCGGGGTGCGCGCGATGAGGTTGAAGCCCTGGAAGACGAAGCCGATCCTGCGGTTGCGTATCGAGGCCTGCTCGCTCTCGGTGAGCCGGCGCACGTCGACGCCCTCGAGCACGTAGCGGCCGTGGTCGGGCAGGTCGAGGCAGCCGATGATGTTCATCAGCGTGCTCTTGCCGCTCCCCGAGGGGCCCATGATGGCCAGGAGGTCGCCCTCGCGGACGGCGAGGGTCACGTCGCGTAGAGCGTGCACCGCGGTGTCGCCAAGGTGGAAGGTCTTCCCCACCTCGCGGAGGGCGATCATCGGTCGGCGGTGCCCGTCCGTCCCCGGGGTCGAGTCACGGGCGAGCGCGGGGTCGCCCGCCGGCGCGCCGATCATCCGTCCGCGGGCGGGGCGGCGCCCGGCACGACCACCTGCTCGCCCTCGCCGAGACCGCCCACAACCTCGACGCTCGAGTCGCCCTCGAGACCTGTCACGAGAAGCCGCGCCTCCTGCCGGCCGTCGGCGTGCACCACGGTGGCCGTCGGGCTCGAGCCGGCCGGGGAGCGGACCGCCGGCTTCGGCACGGCGAGGACCTCGTCGCTCTCCTCGACGATCACGTCGGTGGTGGCGGTCATGCCCGGCTTGAGCGGTCCCTGGGGCGTGTCGAGGAAGAACGTGACGTCGTAGGTCACGACGTTGTCGACGAGCGTCTCCTCGGGGTCGATCTCGACGACATGGGCGGCGAACTCCTGTCCGGGAAGGGCGTCGACCGAGATGCGCGCCGTATCGCCGGGGCTCACCCGGGCGGCGTCGGTCTCGCTGAACCCGGCCTGGACCTCGAGGCCTTCGAGCTGGGTCAGGGCGATCACCGTGCCGCTGCCCGCGCCGGCCGAGCCGGCGCTCGAGGCACCCGTGGCCGAGCCTCCCGCGCCGGCGTCGGCGCCCTCGGCGTCGGAGGACCCGGCCGCGCTCGAGGAGCCGCCCGCGCCGCCGAGCGAGGGGCTGCTCGCGCCCACCACCTCGCCGACCTTCGAGTCCACCCTGGCGGCCACCCCGTCGGCCGGAGCACGCAGCTCGGTCTCGTCGAGGGCCTGTCGGGCGTCCTGCACCGCCGCCGCGGCGGAGGCCACGTTGGCGCGGTCGGAGGCCACCTGCGCCGCGTCGGCGCCGGCCTCGTCCACCCGGTTGCCGGCCTCGGTCACGCGCAGGGACGCGTCGGCGCTCGCGAGCCCGCTGCGGGCCTGGTCGATCTGCTGCGTGGCCTGCTCGACGCCGTTGTCCAGCTGGTCGCGCTGGGTCCCGAGATTGCGGCGGGCCTCGCGCAGGGAGGTCTCGTCGCCGTCCACCTCGGTCACGTACTGGCGGACCGTGGCCCGAGAGGTGTCGAGATCGCCCTTGGCCGTCTGCTCGTCGCGCTCGACGGCCGCGCGCCGGGTCTCGAGCTGCTGGACCTGGAAGTCGAGGTTGGTGACGGCCTGCGTATGGTCGACGTCCTCGCGGCGCGCCTCGTGGAGGTCGTCCTCGGCCTCGTCGAGGTCGCGCTGGGCGTCGCGCTGATCATCCTCGGCGCGCGCCCGGTCGTCCCGGGCGTCCGCGCAGCCGCCGGGATCGGCGGGCATCGCGCTGCACGCCTGCGCCTCGTCCGCGCTCGCCGAGCCCGTCTGCCCGGAGGCCGACGTCAGGTCGGACTGCGCGCTGCCCACCTCGGCCTCGAGACGCGCACGACGGGCCGCGGAGTCGGTCTGGCGGTTCGTCCGCTCGCGCTGCTCCTCGCGCAGCGCGTCGAGATCGGCGCGGAGCTGGTCGGCGAGCGCCTCGAGCCGCCGGTAGCGCAGCCGGTTCTCGCGCACCTCGACGCGTTCGTTCGAGAGCCGGATCCGCGAGGCACGGAGCTGGGCCTGCTCTCCGGTCACCCGCGCGCGGCGTACCGCCCGCCGCAGGGTGGCCACGTTCGTGCCCGCGGAGGAGCGGGCGTTTCGGAGGTCGGTCTCCGCCCGGTCAACCGCCGTGCGGGACTGCGTGAGCGTGCGGCGGTTGCGGTCGAGCTCGTCCGCCGTCTTGCCGGCGCGGGTGTCGCGCAGTTGCTCGCGGGCCGAGTCGAGGCTCTCGAGGGCCGAGGAGAGGGCCGAGCGGGCCGAGCGATCGTCGATGCGCGCGAGCAGCTGACCGCGCGTGATCCGATCGCCCTCCTCCACGGCCACGTCGGTCACCTCGCCGCCGGTCTCGAAGCCGAGCGACAGGTCGCTCGGAGGTTCGACGTTGCCGTCGGCGGAGACGGTGGACACCACCACGCCGCGCTCGACCCCGGCGGTGGCCGGGGGCCGGTCCTCGGTGTCGTCGCGCCCGGCGGCGGCGATGGCGGCCGTTGCGGCTCCGAGCACGAGCACGATCAGCGTGACGTTCAGTATGCGGATGCCGCGGGAGCGACCGAGAAGGTTTCTCATCGAGTGGCCTCGGGTCGGGGCGCGCGCGATGGAGCCATGGCGCCGCGAACGCCTGATTCATACGTTCGTTCGAAACGCACTCTAGAGTACCCGCCCAGGCCCCACGCGGGGCCATCACGGAGGACTACTGAGTGAGTACGCCCCACACCAAGCAACGGATCCTCGACGCCGCCGAGCGGCGCTTCGCCGCCGAGGGCTTCGACGGCACCTCCATGCGCGCCGTCACCGCCGAGGCCGACGTGAACCTCGCGGCCGTGAACTACCACTTCGGGTCCAAGGCGGCGCTGCTCGAGGCGGTGGTGGGGCGCATCCTCGGCCCGGCCACCGAGTGCCAGCTCGCCCGGCTCGACGAGCTCGAGGCGGGCGCCGGCGAGCCCACCGTCGAGGAGCTGCTCGAGGCCTTCGCCGGACCGATCTTCGACACCTTCGATCCGGGTGGGGAGCGCGGGCCGGTGCTCGGTCAGCTCTTCGGTCGCATCATGGGCGATCCGGGCCCGGAGATGCGGCGGATGATCCTCTCGCTGGTCGTGCACGCCGACCGGCGCTTTCAGGACGCATTCGCGCGCGTGCTCACCCACCTCGGGCCGGCCGAGCGCTGGTGGCGCTTCCGTAGCACGGTCGC
>JACCZP010000340.1 GCA_013695885.1 Thermoleophilaceae bacterium
CTCAGGCCGCGATTCCGAGGTTGCGCATGAGCTGACTCTCGAGGTCGAGCGCCTCGTCGACCGCGTGTTGCTCGAGGGCGGGGTAGAGCTGATAGACGCGCTTGCGGCTGAGACGGCGCGAGACGGCGCGAGACGGCAGCGAGCGCCTCGGTCTCCACGCGGGTGCGCCGAACGTGGGGAGAGCCGGCAAGCTTCCCCGGGAGCATCCTCAAGCTTGGTCGCGGAGCGCGTAGATCCGGCCCTCGCGCTCCACGCTCAGTTGGAAACGGAGCGACCAGGTTGAGCATGTCGGCGTCGAAGGCTCGCTGTCCCTGGAGGGTGGTCACGGTCTCGCCCCCCGCTTCGAGCACCATGATCTCGCCGCGGCGGTCGACGGCTACGGCCGGACCGCTCTCCTCGGTCCAAAGCCTGAGGTCGAGGGCTCGCAGCGCTTCGAGGGCCCTCCTGACCTGAGACATGGTGCTGGCCGGCACCTCCGCGCTTGGGCCCGAGCTCTTCGGCTGACGGAGCCAGTAGATGGTGCGCAGGCCCATGAGGTCGGCGTAGGACCACAGGCGCACCCTGAGCGGGGAGACGCTCGGCACCAGTATGTCCTTCCGAGCCCAGTAGTGCACGGTGGACCGCGGTACGCCGGAGAGTGCCGCGGCCCGGTCGGCCGTGTATGCGCCTCGGGGATCCATCAGCGGCAGTATGGACGTCTCCCCGAGCGAGTCAGAAGGGCTCGACGACAGCCCCGTGACCTCGGCTGGCGGCGAGCCGCGCGTCGACGGTGACGAGCGGAGCGCCGAGTGCCTCGCTCAGCGCGATGAACGCCGCGTCGTAGGCGGAGACGTTCTCCCGCAGCGCCCAGACCCGGTCGAGCAGGCCGAGGTGCGGATAGCGCACGATGGGCAGATCCCGATAGTCCTCCCTCGCCGCCTCGGCTCGGCGCAGATCGAGCTCGCCTCGGTGCACGAGTCGCCGCAGGGCGCTCGCGAACTCGAGGTCGATCAGATGGGGGGCGTGCAGCTCCGCCTGTGCCTCGAGCCTCTCGACCAGTGGAGCGTTCGGAGGGTCGCCGACGAGCGCCGCCACGGCGGCGGAGCTATCGAGGACGAGCACTCAGGTCCGCTCGCGATCGGCCCTGACGGCCTCGACGATGCTCCCGCGGGCGACCCCACCCCCACGCCCTCCGGCTCGCGCCAGGACGTCCGCGAGCGCGGGCCGTGCTGCGACGCGCTCGATCTCCCCGAGGACGTAGTCCGACAGCGAGACGCCGGCGGCTGCCGCTCGCGTTCGCAGCGTGCGGTGAACGTCGTCGGGAACGTCGCGGATCTGGATGGTCTTCGCCACAGGGCACCAAGGTAGCACCCAAAGCACGTGTGTCGCACCTAAAGCGCACCAACCCATGGTCATGTACTTCCACCGCGAGTCAGAACACCCGGTCTACGACCGACTCCGGCGGCGTGGGCACATCGCTTCCGATCACTCGCCATCCCGCCCGCGTCAGCTACGACGCGGGCGCCGCGCGCCTGCTCGTCTGCGAGTTCGGCAGCGTTCCCGAGGAGCGGATGGAGGACCAGTGCATCGGGCTCGGCGACCTGATGCGCTTCTTCCTGCGCCGCTCGCACGGCACGGTGATCGGGTTCGAGGTGGCCGAGCCGGAGTGGATCGACACCGAGACCCGGGTGTCCGACGTATGGGGCGAGCCGCGCTTTCGTGTTCCCGTGCTCGGCCTGCGCCGAGCGAGCGTCGGGGAGATCGTGCTGCGCGCCCGCGCCGTCTTCGCCGGTCGCTCGACCGCCGACGTGACCGCCGATACCCGTGGCCGGCGGCTGCTCGCCGAGCAGGAGTACACGCCGGCCGAGGAGGCCTTCCGGGACGCCCTCGACGCCGGCGACCTGCGCGGACACCTCCGCCTTGCGCCGGCTCTGTGTGGCCAGGGCCGCTACTCCGAGGCCTACGACCACGCGCGCATCTTCACCGAGCTCGCGCCCCGCAACTCGTGGGGGTGGGCATGGCTCGGGCGGATATGCCTCGAGCTCGGGGAGGAGCAAGAGGCCCGCGGCGCACTGCGGCGGGCCGTGGCGCTCGAGCGCGAAGGGAGCTATCGGACCCCCGCTCGGCTCGTTCTGCGCTCACTCGCCGGCAGCGCTCGCTGAGGCGGGCGCCATCGGCGGCGCGACCACCACGCAGTGGGTCTTGGCCCGCGACAGGCCCACGTAGAGCTGCTGGTCGAGCGTCTCGCCG
>JACCZP010000313.1 GCA_013695885.1 Thermoleophilaceae bacterium
CCCGCAAGCCGTGACGCGTGCGATCCGGGAACCGAGGCGAGCAGGGCGATCAGCACTGCGGCAGCCAGCGAATGCGCGAACAGCCCGCCCTCGAACAGCGCCGGTGTCTTCTCGCCGTCGGTCATCACCCACGCCGCGCCGAGGGCGACGGCCAGCACGCACGTGCCCAGCGCGAGTAGCGCACGTCGGCCGCGGCGCGTCGGACCGGCAGTGGCGTGCGAGCATGATCCCGTGCCCGCGTGGGGCGCATCGAGCAGCTTCAACTCGGTCTCTCCCTCTTCCGGCCTACGGGGTTAGCTGACGGGCTCGCGCCGTAGAAGCGGCGCTATCGGGGCTCGGGCCCCGAATTCGCCCCTCGGGAACCGCAGTGCGGCCCCGATCGGGTCCCCCGCTCCGCCACGGTCGGGCCGTGACGGACTCGGCGTTGCAGGCGGGCACTATAACCCGGTGTCAAGTCACCTTCCCGTCGACTTCCGGGGCAGGACTCCTGCCCCTGCTCAGGGGCACTTTTTCGGCGCGGGCGCTCCGACCCCTCAACTCCGCAAGCGCCCGCCCACCGCCGATGCAACACCTCGCCCACGGTTCGCGATGCGCCGCCGCCGGGACGCCTCTGGGCACGCCTGCCATCATGTCTCCTCGGCCGCGGGCCGCGGCACGCCGACGCGCGGCCGGACGTGCCCCTGAATGACGCCATGAAGACCTTCGTCGCCACTCCCGCCAACCGCGAGCGCAACTGGCTCGTGGTCGATGCTGCCGGAAAGAACCTCGGACGGCTATCGGCCCAGCTCGCCGAGATCCTCCGCGGGAAGAACAAGCCCGAGTACACGCCGCACTGTGACGTCGGGGACTTCGTGATCGTGGTCAACGCGGAGAAGGTCGCGGTCACCGGCAAGAAGCGTCAGGAGAAGCGCTACTACCGCCACTCCGGATACCCGGGCGGGCTGCGCTCGCGCACGCTGGCTGAGATGCTCGACCGCCGGCCCGAGGAGGTCATCCGCAAGGCGGTGCGCGGCATGCTCCCGCGCACCCGCCTCGGGCGCGCCCAGCTTCTGAAGCTCAAGATCTACGCGGGCCCGGAGCACCCGCACCGGGCGCAGCAGCCCACGACTCTGGAGGTCAAGACGAGATGACAGACGAGGAGCGCGAGGGCGCCCCCGAGGAGGACGCTGCGGCCGAGGAGCCGGTGGGCGGGGGTGAGCCGACGGAGGGCGGGGCCGAAGACTCCCCTGCCGCGGACACGCCGGACGCACCCGCGGCCGACGAGTCGACCACGGCCGAGGAGCCCGCCGCTGCCGAGGAGCCCACCGCCGCCGAGGAGTCCACCGCCCCCGAAGCGCCCACCGCCGCCGAAGCGCCCACCACCGATGCGCGCCCGGCCGACGAGCCCGAGCCCGCCGCGGAGGCCGCCGCCGAAGAGGCCGCGAACCCCGAGCCCCCATCTACCGGCGACGCCGACCCCTCCGCCGACGAGGCCCCCGCAGAGGCTCCCGCCACCGGCCCGCCGATGACCGAGCCGCCCCCGTCCGGCGTCCGGCGCCCGGTGCGCGAGCCGAGCGACTCCGCCGAGGAGGTGATCCCCGGCGCCCACCTCGAGCCCGACCTGGTGCTGGAGACCCCGAGCGTCGGGGACTCCGAGGAGAGCCAGTACGCCCGCTACATCGAGGAGGACCAGGAGCCGGCCGATCCCGAGCAGACGCTCGATGCCGAGGCGCAGGAGGCCGGCGCTGCCGAGCCCGTGACGCCCGCCGACCGCGGCCCGCTCGACCTGGCCCGCGACGCCCGTTACCGCGCCACCGGCAAGCGCAAGACCTCGGTGGCGCGCGTGATCCTGCGGCCCGGGAGCGGCGTCTACACGCTGAACGGCCGCCGGCTCGAGGAGTTCTTCCCCCGACCCGCCCTCCAGAAGCGCGCCCAGGAGGCCCTCGAGGTGGTCGGGTACGCCTCCCGCATGGACGTCGTGGCGCGGCTGCACGGGGGCGGGGTGTCGTCCCAGGCGGGTGCACTCCGCCACGGCATCGCGCGCGCTCTGGTGGAGGCCGACCCCAACCTGCGGACCGACCTCAAGCGTCGCGGCTTCCTCACGCGCGACGCGCGGGAGAAGGAGCGCCGCAAGGCGGGGCTCAAGAAGGCGCGCAAGCGCCCGCAGTTCTCGAAGCGCTGAGCGCCTCCGACGCACCGTCGCCCCGCCGGTTGTTCGGCACCGACGGGGTCCGAGGCCTAGTCGGCGAGCGGCTCACCGCTGACCTCGCCCTCCGCCTCGGGAGGGCCGCCGCCGCGGTGTCGCCGGCCGCCTCCCCGCAGGTCCTGATCGTGCGCGACACCCGCGAGTCGGGACCCATGCTCGAGTGCGCCCTGGCCGCGGGGGTGGCCTCCGGGGGCGGCCACGCGCTGCTCGGGGGCGTGCTGCCCACCCCGGGCGCCGCGCTCTTGGTCCGCCGTTACGGCCTGGACCTGGCAGCGGTCGTGTCAGCCTCGCACAACCCCTACCGCGACAACGGCATCAAGTTCTTCGGACCGGACGGCATGAAGATCGACGACGACACCGAGGCCGCGGTGGAGGCCGCCGTGGACGCCCGTCCGCGGACGGGCGTGGCCCCGGGCCGCGTCCGCGAGCTTCATGGTGCCGGCGCCGACTACCTGCGTGAGCTGGAGGCCCGCTTCAGCGGGCTCGACCTCGCCGGCACGCGCGTGCTGCTCGACTGCGCCCACGGAGCCACCCACCACGTGGCCCCCGAGATATTCCGCCGGCTCGGGGCCGACGTCGGGGTCATCGCCGCGGAGCCCGACGGCCGCAACATCAACGAGGGCTGCGGCTCGACCCACACCGAGGCTCTGGCCGAGCGGATGAGGGAGGGAGCCTTCGACATCGGCTTCGCGTTCGACGGGGACGGCGATCGGGTGCTCGCCGTCGACCGGCGCGGCGATGTCGTTGACGGCGACGAGCTGATCGCGCTGGCCGCCCTCGCCCTCCGGGCCCGGGGACGGCTGACCGGCGACGGCGTCGCGGTGACGGTGATGACGAACTTCGGCTTCCACCAGGCCATGGCGGCGGCGGGCGTCCAGGTGGCCACGACCAAGGTCGGCGATCGTCACGTGCTCTCCGAGCTGCTCGACCGCGGGTGGATGCTCGGAGGGGAGCAGTCGGGCCACATCATCGACACGGCGTTCGTGCCGGCGGGCGACGGCACCGCATCCGCGCTGATGACCCTCGAGGCGCTCGCCGGCGAGGACCTGGCCGAGCGCCGGGCGATGCGCAAGCTCCCTCAGCGCCTGGTCAACGTGCGTGTGGTGGATCAGCACGGGCTGGAGAGCTCCGACGGTGTGTGGGCGGCGGTCGACGCCGAGCAGCGGACGCTCGAGGGGCGCGGCCGCGTGCTCGTCCGCTCCTCGGGCACCGAGCCGCTCGTGCGCGTGATGGTGGAGGCGCCCGGCGAGGAGGAGTGCGAGGCCGTGATGGCCCGCCTCGTGGCGACGGTGGAGCGCGAGCTGACCTGACCTGCTGAGGCGGTTCCCGGCGATCGGACCCGGCGACGACGTGGCCGCCCGATGGCCCTACGCTCCGCCCGGTGACGTTCGCCATCATCGTGTTCGGCGGGATCGCACTGGTCCTGGTCGCCGTGCTCGCCGCCGCTCGCTACTCCTCGAAGACCGGGCCTCAGATTCTCGACTGGCAGCCCACGCGTTCGTTCGAGCAGGAGATCGAGCTCGAGTCCGACGACATCGAGCAGATGATCGCGGCTCGCAACGAGCGCCGGCGCCAGCGCGGTGACGACGAGATCTCCGAGCACGAGTTCCGGAAGGAGGTGCGGCTCGAGGAGCAGGCCCACCGTCGGCGCGCCGCCAGCTACCGGGACGACCGCGAAGAGACCGGCGAGATCAGTCCGGGCAGGTAGCAGGCGCGGCACGCGTGGCGCGCGTCCTGATCGTGGGCTGTGGCTGCCGCGGCCGGGGGCTCGCGGCCGCGCTCGTGGCCGGCGGGCACGCCGTGCGCGGCACGACGCGCGAACCCGGGCGCATCGAGGCCATCGAGGCGGCCGGCGCCCAAGGGGTCATCGCCGACCCGGACCGGCTCGGCACGGTCACCCGGCACGTGCAGGGGATCTCCGTGCTCTGCTGGCTCATGGGCACCGCGCACGGTGAGCCGGAGGCGATCGCCGCGCTGCACGGTCCGCGCCTGGGATCCATGCTCGAGGCCCTCGTCGACACGCCGGTCCGCGGGGTGGTCTACGAGGCGGCCGGGACTGTCGCGGTTGAGCGCCTCGAGGAGGGCGCCGCCGCGGTGCGTCGCGCGACGGCCGTCTACCGCATGCCGACGGAGGTGGTCAGCGCCGATCCCCTCCGGCCCGACGACTGGGTCAAGGCCATGGCCCGAGCCGTCGATAGGGTCCTCGCCGCGTAGAGGAGGACTCCCGATCCCTTGCTAGTGTGGCCTGCGGCCAGAGGGTCTCCGGGAGCCGCGTCGAGGCGGCTCTTCGTGTCTTCGAGGGAGGCCGCGGTCTCCCGCCCCCCGGCGACGTTGGAGGTAGCGCTCGAGTGTGCGGCATCGTTGGATACGTCGGCCCCCGCCCCGGTCAGGAGTTGCTGCTCCGCGGCCTCGAGAAGCTCGAGTACCGCGGCTACGACTCAGCCGGCCTCTCCCTCGTCGCCGGTGAGGGCATCGAGTCGATCCGCGCGGTCGGCAACCTGTCGTTCCTGCGCGAGGCGGTCCACGCCAGGGCTGCGGTGATCGCCGGCGGCGGAGTCGCCGTGGCCGAGCCCCCGCCCACCACCGGGATCGGCCACACCCGTTGGGCCACCCACGGCGCGGTCACCGAGGCCAACGCCCATCCCCACTCGGACACCGAGGATCGGGTGCACATCGTCCTCAACGGCATCGTCGAGAACCACCTGGACCTGCGCCGGCGCCTCGTGGCCGACGGCGCCGAGTTCACCTCGGAGACCGACGCCGAGGTCGTGGCCCACCTGATCGCCGCCCACTACGCGGGCGACCTGCTCGAGGCCGTTCGCGCCGCCTACGGCGATCTGCGGGGCCACTACTCGTTCGTGGCCGTCTGCGCGGACGAGCCGGGACTGCTGGTGGCCGCGCGCAAGGAGACGCCGCTGGTGATCGGCCTCGGCGAGGGCGAGAGCTTCCTGGCCTCGGCGGTCCCCGCCTTCCTGCGCGAGACCCGCGACGTGATCTACATGAACGACGACGAGTTCGCGGCGGTCCGTGCGGGTGCGATCGAGCTCGTGGACGCTGCGGGCAGGCCGCGCGAGCCCCGGCCCGAGCGGGTGGAGTGGGATGAGGACGTGGCCGAGAAGGCCGGCTACGAGACCTTCATGCTCAAGGAGATCCACGAGCAGCCCGGCGCGGTGGCCGAGACCATCGGCGACCGCCTGCCCGAGGGCGAGCGGATCGAGCTCGACGCCGGGCTCTCCGAGGAGCAGCTCGCGGGGATCCGGCGCGTCGTGGTGGTGGCGTGCGGAACGTCCTACCACGCAGGCCTGGTCGGGCGCTACGCGATCGAGCAGTGGGCGCGCCTGCCCGTCGAGATGGACATCGCCTCGGAGTACCGCTATCGCAACCCGGTGGTCGGCCCGGGCGATCTGGTGATCGGCATCACCCAGTCGGGCGAGACCGCTGACACGCTGGCGGCCATGCGCCTCGCGCGCCGGGCGGGCGCCACGGTGCTCGCCGTCTCCAACGTCATGGGCAGCCAGGCCACCCGCGAGGCCGACGGCACGCTGTTCACCCGCGCCGGTCTCGAGATCGGGGTGGCGGCCACCAAGACCTTCGTCTCCCAGGTGGCCGCCATGTACCTGCTCGCCCTGAAGCTCGCCGAGCTGCACGGCACCCTCGAGCCCGACGACCTTCTCCGCCTTGTGGAGGAGATGCGGCGTCTGCCCGACCTCCTGGCCGACGTCATCGAGTCGGTTGACGGGCCCGTCGCGCAGGTGGCCGAGGAGTGGCAGCACGCGGGCTTCTTCCTCTACCTCGGGCGCCACATCGGGCTGGCGGTGTGCCTTGAGGGAGCGCTGAAGCTCAAGGAGGTCTCCTACATCCCCACCGACGCCTACGCCGCGGGAGAGATGAAGCACGGGCCGATCGCCCTGCTCGACCAGCGCACCCCCGTGGTGTGCGTGGCCACGGACGCTCCCGTGCTCGAGAAGATGCTCTCGAACGTCTCCGAGGTGCGGGCTCGCGGCGCCCACGTCCTGGCCGTGGCCACCGAGGGGTCGCTCGAGGTTGCCGAGCACGCCGAGTCGGTGTTCTGGGTCCCGCGCACCGACTGGATCCTCCAGCCGATCCTCGCCGTCGTCCCGCTCCAGCTCCTCGCGTACCGCATCGCCCGCGCGCGCGGTCTCAACGTGGACCAGCCGCGCAACCTCGCGAAGACCGTCACCGTCGAATAGGAGCACGGAGGGCGTGGAGGACGCCGCTCGCCGCTTGGCTGGCTATCGCGGGTCAGTGCATCGTGGTCGCGGGTCGCCACCGCTGAAGGCGACTTCGAGTGGCCACGCCGGCGGGAACGTGGCGCCGTGCAGAACGTCGCCCGGGTGACGCCTGCGAGTTCCCGGGCGACATGGTGCACGCCAGGGGAGCTCTCCCGGCCACGCGCCTTTGCGGGCCGGACCCGGGCGACGTTGTGCATCCCAGGGAGGCTTCAACGGCCCCGCGGGCTCAGGGGACTGACGCGGGCGACGTTATGCACGTCGCCCGGAGGGCTCGCCTCGGGCGGCCGGGTGTCGCGGCCCCCGCGACCGGGAAGAACCCGGCCGTGACTCTCCCCGACTGGCTCGACCGCCTCTATGTGGCCGAGGAGATGCAGGCCGCCGACGCCCACGCGATCGAGGAGGCGGGCGTGCCCTCCCTGGAGCTGATGGAGCGCGCGGCCGAGGGACTCGCGCGCGCGGTGGGCGAGGCGGCAGGGCCCGGGGCGGTGCGCGTGTTATGCGGTCCCGGCAACAACGGCGGCGACGGCCTTGCCGCGGCCCGGCTGCTGCGCGCAGACGGGTACGAGGTGGACGTGATCGTCTGTGCCCCGCTCGACAAGGTGAAGGGCGACGCCCGCACGAACCTCGAGCGCCTGCCGGGCGAGCCTCCACGCGAGAGCGCCGACGGGTTCGATCCCGCCCTGCTCGAGCGCTCCGGCGCCGTGCTCGACGCCATGCTCGGCACCGGCTTCTCGGGGAGCCCGCGGGAGCCGATGGGCGCGGCCATCGCCGCGATCAACGACCACGGTGCCCCGGTGGTGGCCTGCGACGTGCCGTCGGGGGTGGACGCCTCCTCCGGGGAGGTCGAGGCCGCGGCGGTCCGGGCCACGGTCACCGCCACGTTCCACGGCCCGAAGGTCGGCCTCTACGTGGCACCGGGCGCCTTCTACGCGGGGGAGGTCCGGACCATCGAGATCGGCATTCCCCGCGGCGCACCGGCGCCGACCACGGCAGGGCTGATCTCCGGGCGGGCGCTCGCCCTCGTGCCGTCGCGCACGCGGGGCGGGTCGAAGTTCGACTCGGGCACCGTGGTGGTGGCCGGCGGCGCGCAGGGGCTCACCGGCGCGCCGTGCATGGCCGCGCTCGCCGCGCAGCGCGCGGGCGCCGGCTACGTCCAGGTGGCGGTGCCGGCCTCCACCGAGGCGGTGTTCGAGCTGCGCCTGCTCGAGGCCATGACCGCCTCGATGCCCGACGAGGAGGGAGCCCACACACCCGACGGCGTTGACGCGGTGCTCGCGCTCTGCGAGCGCGCCGGGGCGCTCGTGCTCGGGCCCGGCCTGTCGCGTGCGGAAAGCGCCTTCGACTTCGCCCGCGCGATTGCACGGCGGGCGCCGGCCCCGTTGCTGATCGACGCCGACGGGCTGAACGCCCACGCCGGCCGCCTCGAGGAGCTGCGCGAGCGCCCCGCGCCCACCGTGCTCACGCCACACGCCGGGGAGCTCGGGCGGCTGCTCGAGCGCGACTCGAGCGAGGTGGGCGCCCACCGCCTGGCCTGCGCCCGTGAGGCGGCCGAGCGCAGCGGCGCGGTGGTCCTGCTGAAGGGCGACGACACGATCGTCGCCGCGCCCGGTGGCCCGGTGGCCGTGTCCCCCGGCGCGAGCGCCGCGCTCGCCACCGCGGGCACCGGCGACGTGCTCTCGGGCGTGATCGCCGCGTTCATGGCCAAGGGGCTCGACGCCTTTGCGGCTGCCGCGGCCGGGGTGATGGCCCACGCCCGGGCCGGCATCGAGGCGGCCGCCCGCCACGGCGCCGACCACACGATCGCCGGCGACGTGATCGAGGCCTTGCCGAGCGCGCTGGCGCGGGGATCCCGCTAGCGAAGATCGCGGTCCGCCGGCCCGGCGCGGGGGCGCGGGACCCGAGG
>JACCZP010000318.1 GCA_013695885.1 Thermoleophilaceae bacterium
CGAGCACCGGGTCGCGGTTCGTCGCCTGGTTGCACGCGAGCCTCAGCGCGTTGATGGAGAGCGGGTAGCCCTCCGGCGTCGTTCGCTGCTTCTCGAGGAGGCACCCGAGCACGCGGATCTCGGCGGCACTTGCTCCTCCCACGGGCGCCGACTGTACGCGGCTTCACCCTCCCTGCAGCGGGTTGTACGTGCTGAAGCTCCCACGGTTCCCCTCGGGATCCCGGCCCACCGCGGCCTGCGGCGCCGGCCCACCCAGCGCAACTGTCCCCGTACATCCGTCGAGCACCGCGCACCCGCCCGCCGAGGGCTTTTCCGGACGCCTTCGACGGGTAGGCTGCGAGCAGGGTCGGTCACCCTCTGACGGGGCCGCCCGGGGGACGATCAGCAACGGAGGAAGGAGACCCAATGGCGACCGAGGAGAAGACGGCCGAGGACCTCGACAAGCGGGTCGAGAAGCTGAAGGAGCAGGAGCTCTTCGAGCCGCCCAAGGAGTTCGTCGACGGCGCGCGCTACACCGACGAGTCGATCTACGAGGAGGCGTCGAAGGACCCCCTCGCCTTCTGGGAGAGCGCCGCCCGCGAGCTGCACTGGTTCAAGGAGTGGGACGACGTTCTCGACGACTCGAACAAGCCTTTCTACAAGTGGTTCGTAGGCGGCACCACGAACATGTCCTACAACTGCCTTGACCGCCACGTCGAGGACGGCAACGGCGACCGGATCGCCTTCATCTGGCGCGGGGAGGAGGGCGAGCGCGAGGAGTGGACCTACGCGGACCTGCTGGCCGAGGTCAAGAAGCTCGCGAACGTCCTTAGGGATAAGGGCATCCAGAAGGGCGACGTGGTCGGGATCTTCCTGCCGATGATCCCCGAGGTGACCATCGCAATGCTCGCCTGCACGCGCATCGGCGCGGTGCACAACCTCGTGTTCGGCGGGTTCTCGCCGCATCAGGTGATGGAGCGCATGGAGGTCTCCGACGCGAAGCTGCTGATCGTCGCCTCGGGCGCCCGGCGCAAGGGCGAGACCGCGAGCGTCAAGGCCCAGGTCGACGAGGTGATCGGCGACGCGCCATCGATCGAGTCGGTGATCGTCGTGCGCCGCGCCGACGCGGACGCCGACATGCAGGACGGCCGCGACTCCTACTGGGACGAGGAGCTCGAGAGCGCCGACGAGGAGTGCCCGGCCGCGGAGCTCGACGCCGAGGATCCGATGTTCGTCCTCTACTCGTCGGGCTCGACTGGCGCCCCGAAGGGAATCTTCCACACCACCGGGGGCTACATGACCGGGGTGGCGTGGACGACCAAGGCGGTGTTCGACGTGCGCCCCGAGGAGGACGTGTTCTGGTGCTCCGCCGACGTCGGCTGGGTGACCGGGCACTCCTACATCGTCTACGGCCCGTTGCTGAACGGCCTGACGTCGGTGATGTTCGAGGGGGTCCCCGGCTACCCGACCACCGACATCTGGTGGCAGATCTGCGCGGAGGAGGGCGTGACCATCTTCTACACCGCGCCCACGGCGATCCGCGCCCAGATGAAGGCCGGCGCGGGGCTCGTGGCCCAGCACGACCTGTCGAGCCTGCGGCTGCTCGGCACCGTCGGCGAGCCCATCAACCCGAAGGCCTGGGTCTGGTACCACGTCGTGGTCGGCGGCGAGCGCTGCCCGATCGTCGACACCTGGTGGCAGACCGAGACGGGGCACATCATGATCGCCCCGCTGCCCGCGATCGTGGCCACCAAGCCGGGCTCGGCCACGCGGCCGCTCCCCGGCATCGAGGCCAGCATCCGTGAGGACCCCACCGAGGAGGACGAGGCCGAGGGCAAGGAGATCGGTGAGGGTCAGGGCCTCCTGACCGTCGACCAGCCCTGGCCGGGGATGCTCCGCACGCTGTTCAGGGACGAGGAGCAGTTCAAGGACAAGTACTTCACGACGTTCGGGCCGGAGGTCTACGAGGTGGGCGACGCCGCCCGCCGCGACGAGGACGGCTACTTCTGGATCGTCGGGCGGATAGACGATGTGATCAACGTCTCCGGCCATCGGCTCTCGACGATGGAGGTCGAGTCGGCGCTGGTCAGCCACGAGAAGGTCGCCGAGGCGGCTGTGATCGGGGTGCCCGACGAGGACACCGGCCAGGCGATCTTCGCCTTC
>JACCZP010000323.1 GCA_013695885.1 Thermoleophilaceae bacterium
GTGCCGTCGTTCTCGTGTGCCGGCCCGAGGAGGATCTCCTCGACGCTGCCGTTCTGCACGGTGGAGACCCGCGCGCCGCGCGGCAGCGCCGGGTGGAAGGTAGCCATGCCCCAGTGGTAGCCCCGACCGGGCGCCTCGTAGGCGCGCGCGAGCGGGGAGCCGATCATCACCGCGTCCGCCCCGCAGGCGAACGCCTTCGCGACGTCGCCGCCGGTGCGCATCCCGCCGTCGGCGATCACGTTGATGTACTCGCCGGTCTCCAGCATGTGCTGGGAGCGGGCGGCCTGCACGTCGGCAATGGCCGTGGCCTGCGGAACCCCGATGCCGAGCACGCCGCGAGTCGTGCACGCCGCGCCGGGCCCGACGCCCACGAGCACCCCGACCGCCCCCGTGCGCATGAGGTGGAGCCCGGTGGAGTAGGACGCGCAGCCGCCGACCACGACCGGTATCGGCACCTCGCGGGTGAACTCCTTGAGGTTGAGCGGCTCGGAGGTGAGCGACACGTGCTCGGCCGAGATGACCGTGCCCTGGATGACCAGCACGTCGAGCCCGGCCTCGAGGGCGAGCTCGTAGTGGCCGCGGACGCGCTGGGGGGTGAGCGACGCGGCTGCCACCACGCCGTGCTCCTTGATCTCGCGCACGCGCTGGGAGATGAGCTCGGGGATGACCGGCGCCTGGTAGATGCGCTGCATCTCGTGGGTGGCGCGCTCGGGCGGCAGGCCCGCGATGCGCTCGAGCTCGGCGCCGGGATCCTCGTAGCGCGTCCAGATGCCCTCCAGGTTGAGGACGGCAAGGCCCCCGAGCTTGCCGACGATGCCCGCGGTCTCCGGCGAGACCACCCCGTCCATGGCGGCGGCCATGAGCGGCAGCTCGAACCGATATGGCCCGAGCGTCCACGCGATGTCGATGTCGTCGGGATCGCGCGTGCGCCGCGACGGGACGATCGCTATGTCGTCGAAGCCGTAGGCGCGCCGGCCCTTCTTGCCCTTGCCGATCTCTACTTCCATGGCGACACCCTAGGTTCGATGACGGACGGATATCGACGTTAGCGCCCGGCGCCGGCGCCCGTCAGGAGCCGTTCAGCGCCGGCTCCCCCAGCACCTCGAGATCCACCTCGGGCACGAGCCGCTCCACCCCGCGGCGGTCGAGCACTCCGGCGCCGAGGTGGCGGGTGGACTCCGCCCCGGCCGCCACCGCCAGGCGAAGGCAGTCGAGCGGCTCGGAGCCGTCGTGGCGGCCGGCCACGTAGCCCGCCAGGAAGGCGTCGCCCGACCCCACCGTGGAGACCGCCTCCTCGGTCCGCTCGAGCACCGCCCGGCAGAGCCGCGGGCCGGCGTCGTCTCCGCCCAGCAGCGCGACCGCGCCCGACGAGAGGGTCATGATCGCCTCGCGGGCACCGAGCTCGGCGATCTCCCGGACCGCTTCGAGACGATCCTCGTCCTCGGCGAACTCGTGCCCCACGAGCTCCTCGGCCTCGAGCTCGTTGGGAGTCACCAGGTCGGGCTCCGCCCTTACGGCGTGGCGAAGTGGCTCCCCGTCGACGTCGAGCACCGTGGCCACCCCGAGCCGCCTGACCTCGGCGATCATCCGCCCGTAGAGCCCGGGGTCGGTGTTGCGCGGCAGCGACCCGGCGAACACGCACAGGCTCGCCCCGCGCGCGAGATAGAGGACCTTCTCGACGAAGCGCTCGAGCTCCTCCTCGGTGACCGTCGGGCCGCGCTCGTTGATCTCGGTCTGCTCGCCGGTGGCCGGGTCGAGGACAGCCGTGGAGGTGCGGGACTCCTCGGCGATCAGCGTGAAGTCGTTGACGATGCCCTCGGCGGAGAGCTGCTCGGCGATCAGGGTACCGGTGGGCCCGCCGGCAAGGCCGGTGGCGATCACGGGTCGCTCGAGCGCGCGGAGGGCGCGGGCGACGTTCACGCCCTTGCCGCCCGCCATGGAGGTCGTCTCCACCGAGCGGTGGCGGCGCCCGAGCCGGAAGTCCGGCACCGACAGCGTGCGGTCGATCGCTGCGTTCGGTGTGACCGTGACGATCATCGGGCGACGGTAGCCCGGCGACGGCGCCCGCGTCTCCCTCGTCGGCGACCGATGGCCAGTACCCCGATGCCGACCACGAGCAGCACGAGCGCGCCGAAGGCGAAGGGCAGTCCAGAGTCGAGTCGGTGCAGGAGCCCGGCCTCGGGCACCGCGGCGGTGGTCACGAGCGGCACCGTGCGCACGGCACGCCCCTCGTAGTAGACGGTCGCCTCACCCACCCGACGCCCGGCCGGCATCGGACCCGAGAGCTCCTCCGGGGCATCCACGCGCGTCGAGGGGCGGCGCCCGCGCCGCACGGTCAGCGAGACCGACCGCGCCGGCGCGAGCCCCACGCCGCGCCCGTCGAACCCGTCGACGCGCGCCCGCGCCGCCGACCGTCCCTCGTCGAGCGCGCGTACCCGCCGGAAGCGCCCGAGGCCCCAACGAAGCAGGGCGAGGCTGTCGGCGTCGCGCGCCGCCTCGCTCGGCTCTCCGAGCACCACGCTCACCACCCGCGCGCCCTTCCGCGACGCCGACCCCACCAGCACGTAGCCGGCCTGCCGGGTGTGCCCGGTCTTCACGCCGTCCACGAAAGCGTGGCCGCGCACGAGGCGGTTGCGGTTGATCACCACGCGCGGGCGCGAGCCGCTGCGGAGCTCGGCGCTCGTACGGTCGACGATCCGCGCGAAGCGCCGGTCGCGCAGCAGGCGCCGCGCCAGCGTGGCCAGGTCGCGCGCGCTCGAGCGGTTGTCGGGGTCGTCGAGGCCTATGGGGTTCGCGTAGCTCGTGGAGCGCAGGCCGAGCTCGCGGGCGCGCTGGTTCATCAGCCGCACGAAGGCCCTCCGCGAGCCCGCGATCCGCTCCGCGAGCGTCACGCTGGCGTCATTGGCGCTCTCGAGGAGAAGGGCGACTAGCAGGTCGCGCACCCGCATGCGCTCGCCGGTGCGGAGCCCGATCCGTGACTCGGCGGGGAGGGCCTGGTAGGGCACGGCCGCGTAGGTCTCGCCCAGCTGTGCCCGCTCCAGTGTGAGCAGCGCGGTCATGAGCTTGGTGGCGCTGGCGATCGCGCGGGGCTCGTCCGGATTCTCGTCGAGGAGGACCTCGCCGGTGGCCGCGTCGACCACGATGGCGCCGGAGCCGCCGGGGTCCGGGGCGCCGGAGGGCACCCTGGCGTATGCGGTGGGGACGCCCGTGACCAGGAGAAGGGCGGTCACCGCGAGGACAACGAGGCCCGCGCCGCCCCGAGGGCTCCTCACTCGCGGAGCTTCAGCTTCTGGCCAGGCTGGAGCGTCTGGGCGTCGAGGCCCGGGTTCAGCTCCTGGAGCTGCTCGGGGGTGCGGCCCGTGCGCTCCGCGATCGAGCCGAGCGTGTCCCCTGCCCGCACCTTGTAGGTGGCGCGGCCGCGGGCTCGGGGCCGCTCGGAGCCGGCCTCGCGCTCGGCGCCGGCCTGCTCGGCATCCCCCCCGCCGCTGGGGCCCGATCCTCCTACCACCGAGCCCGTGACCACCGCCAGGAGAAGCACCGCGAACACGATGAGCGCGGCGGGCGCTAGCAGGCGCATCCGGCTCCCGGGCTGCGCGTTCATGAGCGGGCGATGGTAGCGGGGAGACGGTCCGCGCTCCCGCGGCGAAGGGGCGACTCGGGCGGCGCATCACCCCGCTGCCCGCGAGAGGGCCCATGCCGCTTCGCGGAGCTCGTCGGCCGCCGCGGCCGCCGCGCCGGCGGGGTGCCCGCCGCGCTCGCGGTGGGCGTCGACGATCGACCGCGATGCGGTGACGAGCCCGCCCGCCGGATGGGGCGCGAACGCCGGGCCGAGCTCCTCCACCCGACCTCCCTGGGCTCCGACGCCGGGCATCAGGAAGATGGCGCGCGGCGCCAGCTCGCGCAGGCGGGCGAGCAGGCCGGGTTTCGTGGCTCCGGCCACCACGCCGACGCTCGAGAGGCCGCACGCTCCGGTGGCCTGCTCGCCGGCCTCGTGCACGAGCCGGGCCAGGCGCTCGTGCAGCGGCGAACCGCCGACCGAGGCGTCCTGGAGCTCGGCCGCGCCGGGGTTGGAGGTGCGTACGAGCACGAAGCAGCCGGCCCCCTCGCCGACCGCGCGCGCGACGAACGGCTCGAGAGAGTCGACTCCGAGCAGTGGGTTGAGGGTGACCGCGTCGGCGCCGAGCCCCGGCACCGGGCCGAACGGCCCCGGCGTGTCACCGAGCAGCCCCTGCGCGTAGGCGCGCGCCGTGACCGGCACGTCGCCGCGCTTGCCGTCGGCGATCGTCAGGAGGCCGCGCGCTCGGGCGTAGGCCACGACCTCGGCCAGCATCGACCATCCCGGCCCCCCCAGGCGCTCGAAGCATGCGAGCTGGAGCTTGACGGCGACGCACGCACCCCCGGCGGCCTCGATCGCTGCACGACAGTGGACGGCCACGGCCATGGCCGTCCGCTCCGCGACGTCCGAGCCGCCCGGCGAAGCGGGACCCTCTGCCAGGGCCTCCGGCCACAGGGCCATCGGATCCGGGTCGAGCCCGAGCACGACCTGGCTGCGACGCTCGAGCACGAGCGCCGCGAGCCGGTCGGAGAACGGGTCCGACTGGTGCGGCGGGCGGGTCCGCAGATCCGCCCCGGAGGGGGTTCCCGCGACTAGTTGACGGCCTTCTTGAGGGTGGACCCGGCGCTGAACCGCGGCACCTTGCTGGCCGAGATCTGGATCTTGGCCCCCGTCTGGGGGTTCACGCCCTGGCGCGCGCCGCGCTCCGCGACGGAGAACTTGCCGAACCCGGTGAAGTTCACCTCGCCGCCGCGCTTCAGCGTCTCCTCGATCACGTTCAGAACCGCGTCGACGGCAGCTGCCGCGTCGGTCTTCTGCAGGTCGGCCTCGGCCGCCACCTGATCCACGAACTCGGCCTTGGTCACGTCTCCTCCTTACAAGGGGTCACGAAGGAGCGAACCTAACAGCGGGGACGGACACCGCGCGGCTCCTTCTGCGGGCTCGCCGCCGCTACGGAGTGCGCAACACGCGGAAAGTCCGGCAAACAATCGCCGCCGCGAAGCCCCGCCGGCCACTCGCGCTCGGCCCTCAGAGCTCGTCCTCGAGGAGGTCGTCGGCCACACCGACGTCGGGCTGGTCCTCGAGCGCGACGGCCACCAGGCCGTCGGCGATGAAGAGGACCTCGTCGTGGTCCACGGTGCCGGAACGAAGGACGCTCGGCTCCCCGGCCGGGTCGTAGAGCAGCACCCGAGGGAGACGGGACTGCTGACGTCGGCGCACCGCCGCAGCAACGCTCTCGGCCAGTCCGGTGGCTCGGGCCACCGCTCCGCGACGATCCTTCACGCCGTCGCACCCTCCAGGTCGACCAGCACCCGGTGGAGGTCGAAGAGGACGAGCGAGGAGAGGGCCATGCGCTCAGCGACGATCGCCACCGACCACCGTGGACGGCGTGCGGCGAACACCGTCGCCGTCCTGGTCGAGACCTCGATCGACCCGAGGACCTCGCCGTCGGCGCTGCGCTCGGCGCGTTCGAGGAGCTCGAGTGCAAGGTCGCCCATCCGTCCGGCGCGCCGCTCGTCCTGGCAGGAGGAGGCCGCCACCCGGCCCTCGCGGTCCAGCACCACGGTCGCCCGGATCCCGGTCCCGAGCTCACCTAGGAAGAGGACGGCCTCCTCCGGCGTGCGGGCGGTCGTGGTCACCTCCGGGCAGAATACCGCCGTGGCCCTCTCCCGCATCGCCTGGCTGGTGACCGTGGTCGGCTTCGCCCTGGCCGCGGTGCTCCTCTTCCTGAACGGCTACGTCGGGTACTTCCTCGTGCTCCTTGCCGTCGCCGCGGCCGCGGCCGTCAACCTCCGCTGAGTGGCCCGCCGGGCGCTTCTCGCCCGTGGAGTCGCGGCGCGGCATCGGGCTCGAGGTGTATGAGCACGTCGGCGCCCCGGACCGAGCGACCGATCCGGGCCTCCAACTCGTGGGCCAGCTCGTGGGCCCGCTCGAGCGAGGTGCCCGCGCGGAACTGCACGTGGAGGTCGATGTAGCGGCGCGGACCGGCTCGCCGCGCCCGCAGCTTGTGGAAGCCGGCGATCTCGGGCGCCGTGTGCCCCTCGACCGCCCCGGTCACCGCCGCGAGCTCGGCCGCCGGCAGCGCCTCGTCGACCAGGTCGCCCGAGGAGCGGCGGACGATGCGCAGCCCCGAGACCACGATCGCCCCCGCGACCACGAGCGCCACGGCCGGGTCGAGCTGCTCGATGCCGGTCGCCTCGACGAGGACGAGGGCCCCGAGGACGCCGACCGAGGTGAACGCATCGGTGCGCAGATGCGCGGCGTCGCCCTCGAGCGCCGGTGAATCCGCCTCCTGCGCCCGGCGGTAGAGATAGGTCGACACCACTAGGTTGACCGCCCCCGAGAAGGCGAGCACCGCGATGCCGAACCCGACGTTCTCGATCGGGGAGGCGTCGAACAGCCGGCGAAGCGACTCGTAGACGATCACCCCGGCGCCCACGAGGATCAGCACGCCCTCGATGGCCGCGGAGAGGTTCTCGACCTTCTCGTGCCCGTAGGGATGGCCCTCGTCGGCGGGCTTCTCGGCCTGGCGCACCGAGAAGAAGGCGACGAGGGACGCCAGCAGGTCGATGCTCGAGTGGATGGCCTCGGTGAGGATGGCGATCGAGCCGGTGACCACCCCCGCGGCCACCTTGAGCACGACCAGGGCGGAGTTGGAGATGATCGACACCGCGGCGGCACGGCCGCGCCGCACGCCGCCCGGGGCGCCGGCTCCGCGGGCCGCC
>JACCZP010000337.1 GCA_013695885.1 Thermoleophilaceae bacterium
CGGGGATGAACCGCGGGTTCGGCCGCTCGGGGTCCTCGCGCGTCTGCAGGCGGACCCCCCGCCCGAGGAGCGCGCGGCGCGGCTCGAGCCGGATGACGTTGTCGAGCGTCTGCATGGTGAGGAGGATGACCGTGCGCCGCGACCACCGCAGCGGCCAGGTGCTGCGAAGCAGATGGGCCGGGTGACGCACCGCGTTGGCCAGCGCCTTGATCGGCCGGGTGACGTTCCCGCCGGGCCCGGTGATCACCCAGAACAGGAACGACATCGAGTCCGCGCCGCGCCCGTAGGTCACGTTCTCGATGTGGGTGCTCTCGTCGGGATAGATGCTCGAGGTGATGGCGATCGACTTCGTGAAGTCGTGGCGATCGTCCTTGGTCGTCACCGCACCCACGGCCTCGGAGTTGGTGCGGACCACGTCACCCAGGCGGTCGGACACGCGCGGCAGCGATCCCGAGCGCTTGCAGCGCTGGAGGAGCTTGTTCGTACCGAGCGGACCGCCGGCCATGACCACGCCGCGCGCCGTCTCGGTGCGGCTGTCGCGCCGGAACCAGGCGTCCGAGCGCTCGGAGACCACCTCGTAGCCCTCCGAGCCGTCCGGCGCGCCGAGCGGGCGCACGTCGACCACCGTGCGGTCGGCCTCCACCTCGACGCCCATGCGCTCCGCGAAGTAGAGGTAGTTCTTGGGCAGCGTGTTCTTGGCGTTGTAGCGGCAGCCCACCATGCAGGCCCCGCAGCGGACGCACCCGGCTCGCTCGGGCCCCTCCCCGCCGAAGTACGGGTCGGACACCGTCTGCCCGGCCTCCCCGAAGAACACCCCCACGCGCGTGGTGCGGTAGGTGTCGCGCACGCCGAGCTCCTCGCCCAGCTCCTTGAGCAGGCGGTCGGCGGGGCCCTCGCCGTCGAAGTCGGTCACGCCCAGCATGTGCTCGGCGGTGTCGTAGTGGCGCTCGAGCTCCTCGTGCCAGTCCGCGAGCCCCGCCCACTGGGAGTCGCGGTAGAACGCGGAGCCCTCGCGCGGGCGGTAGAGGGTGTTCGCGTAGCCGAGTGACCCGCCTCCCACGCCCGCGCCGCTGACCACGAAGAGGTGCTTGAACAGGCTCATCTTGAAGATGCCCCTGAGCCCGAGCTTCGGCGCGAAGAAGTAGCGGCGCACGTTCCAGGTGGTCTTCGCGAAGTCCTCGTCGTCGTAGCGGCTGCCGGCCTCGAGGACCTTCACCCGGTGGCCCTTCTGGGCCAGGCGCAGCGCGGAGACGCTGCCCCCGAAGCCCGAGCCGATGACGATCCAGTCGTGGTCGAAGGGCCGCGGCACGGCCCGGCAACCTACCGCAGCGCGGGAAGGATGCGGTTCAGGCGGGTCTGCCCGGAAGGCGCTCGCGGCCGTGCGGCGCCTCCCAGTCCACCGCCGGACCCACCGGCACGATGCGCGTGGGATTGATGGAGTCGTGGGTCATGTAGTAGTGGCGCTTGATGTGGTCGAAGTCGACGGTCGCGGCCACGCCCGGCCACTGGTAGAGCTCGCGCGCGAACGCCCAGAGGCTCGGGTGGTCCACGAGTCGGCGCAGGTTGCACTTGAAGTGGACGAAGTAGACCGCGTCGAAGCGCAGGAGCGTGGTGAACAGCCGCCAGTCGGCGAGGGTCACGCGCTCCCCCGCGAGAAAGCGCTGCCCCGACAGCCGGTCCTCGAGCGCGGCGAGCGTCTCGAACAGCGGCCACACCGCCTCCTCGTAGGCCTCCTGCGTGCGCGCGAAGCCGGCCTTGTAGACGCCGTTGTTCACGGTCTCGTAGACGAGCTCGTTGGTGGCGTCGATCTCGGCCCGCAGGTCGCGCGGGTAGAGGTCGACCGAGGCGTCGCCCCACTCGTCCCACTCCGAGTTCAGCATCACCACGATGTCGGCGGACTCGTTGGAGACGATCCGCTCGGTCTGGCGGTCCCAGAGCACCGGCACGCTCACGCGCCCCGCGAACGACGGGTCGCTGGCGAAGTAGGCCTCGCTCAGGTACTCGAACCCGTTGACCGGGTCGCGGTCGAAGCCGGGGCCGTCCCCGAAGCGCCAGCCGCGCTCGTCGCGGAGGGGGTCGACGACCGAGAGGGAGATCACGCCCTCGAGGCCCTTCAGCCGGCGCACGATCACCGTCCGGTGCGCCCACGGGCACGCGAGCGAGACGTACAGGTGGTAGCGGCCCGGCTCGGCGCGGAAGCCGGTCAAGCCGTCGGCGCTCACCCGATCGCGGAACTCGCTGCGCTGGCGCATGAAGCCGCCCTCCGGGGAGGTCTCGCGGCTGAGGTCGGTCGAGGGGGCGTGTGTGGTCACGACGGAAGCGGGGCGGCGACGCTATCGCAATGCCGTGCGGGTCCTACCTCCAGCGAAAGAGCGAGACGACGTTCGAGTAGTCGTCGGTCCACGGGGCGGCGCCCTGCTGGGTGGGGCATCGCCGCCAGCGCCGGTCCCGCGCCGGCGCGCCGAGGTCCTCGGGACGGCGGGCGAGCGCAACCCAGGTGGAGGGCACCTTGCCGGGAACGTCGTCGGCCGCGGCCTCGTCCTCTGAGCCCACGAAGCAGGCCAGGCCACGGTCGGCGGCCAGCGTGCCGAGCACCCGCTCGAGCTCGAGGTAGCGGTTCGAGACGTTCACCGCGATCACGCCGCGCGGCTCCAGGCGGTCGAGGTACAGGCCGAGCGCCTCGCGCGTCAGAAGGTGCACGGGGATGGCGTCGGAGGTGAAGGCGTCGGCGACGATGAAGCCGAACCGCCGACCGGGATCGCGGTCGATCGACAGGCGGGCGTCGCCCAGCACCACCTCGTGCTCGCCGGGGCAGTCGCGCAGGTAGGTGAACAGGCGCGGGTCGCGGGCGATGCGCTCGACGGCGGGATCGACCTCGAAGAACGTGAAGCGCTCGCCCTCGCGCGCGTGGCAGGCCATCGCCCCCGCTCCCAACCCGATCACGCCGGTGCGCGCCACGAGCCGTCGGTCCGGCAGCCCGCCGACCAGCCGTCCGAGCGGCCCGGT